>CATLEG010000025.1 GCA_949915775.1 uncultured Candidatus Melainabacteria bacterium
TAAATAAAATACTTGAAAAAAAATTTTTTTTATATTATAATATAAGCATTAATGTGCAATTTTTTAATAAGGAGTAATTTATGGATAAAAAAATTAAAGATATTGCGGCAAGAATAAAAGATTTAAGGGAATTTTCCGACTATTCATTGGAAGAGTTTGCCTCCAAAGTAAATGTGACTGTCGAAGACTATAAAAACATTGAGGATGGTGTAGTTGATATTCCTATAGGAACTATGTACAATATTGCTGCGGCATTGGAAATAGACCCTACAGTATTGCTTACCGGACAAAATAGCGACAGCAAAGAAGTTGCAATATGCTATGCGGGGCAAGGTTTGGAAATCGAAAGATATGACGGCTATAGCTTTAGCAGTCTTGCACATAAATTTTTTAATCGTGAGATGGAGCCAATGCTTGTAACCATAAGCGAAGGGATTGCTCCCGAACTTGTAAAACATACAGGACAAGAATTCAACTATGTACTTAGCGGTAAACTAAGAGTACTTATCGGTAATAAAGAGTATTACCTACGTGCCGGCGATTGCATATATTTTGACCCTAACATTCCTCATGCTCAAGTTTCAATGCAAGGGGAAAGTACATTTTTGACAGTAATCTTGGAAAAATAAAAAATAATAAAATAAGATATAGGAGAAGTTATGAAAAAGAAAGACAAACAAAAGCCTAACGGCGAAAATGCAAACAAATTCAGTGAAAAAGAATTTGCGAAACGTGTAGTTGCCTTGGGCGGAAACCTAAAGCGATTTTGGAAAGAGCCTCCAAAAGGCAGGTTTTTGAATTTAAGAGAAATACTTAGTTTAGGTGTTTCCAGCTTTGGCGTAAGTATGATTTACAATGCCCTAAGCATTTATCTTACAATTACCAAAATACCGGTAATTTACGATATGGGTACATCCGGTACATTGCATGCCACACTTATGTACTTGTTATCAAGTGTTTTGGCTTTAATTTTAACACCGTTTTACGGCAGAATGATTCAACGTACCAATACTAAGTTTGGTAGATATAAGCCTTACATAATGTTCTTGGCACCTATTGTATCTGCATTAGGTATTATGGCACTATGGTCACCACAGTCTTTGGATGTTACATCACGTACGATTTATATGTACATGACTTGTACACCTGCGTTATTGCTTTGGAATTTGTGGTATAACTCATTTAACATGTTCCCAGGTGTATTCTCTCCAAATCAACAAGAAAGAGCAGATATTTGGTCTCCTATAGGTTTGGTTATGGGCTTTGCACCAACAGTTATGAATGCGCTAAACGGCGTAATTGCAAGGTATGTTGGCGATATTTGGGCAGGTAGAATTTACGCTATTTGTTGCGGTGTGCTTGGAACAATGTTAGTAATTGCCTTAATCGGAGTTAAAGAAAGAGTATTTATTACCGAAGAGGAAAATAAAAAAGAAAAGATAACTACATGGCAAGGCTTGAAGATGATTGTCAAAAACAAGCCGCTTATGATTTTTACCATTGCTTTATGTTTAGGTTGTCTAAGAAATACAATAGATTTAAGTTGGGAATTTGTAGCAAGGGTTAAATATGCTGCAAATATGGCAGATGCTGCAGCTATTATCGGTGGATTGTCATTGTTTGTAGGTTTTGCTGCTACACCTAATATGATTTTGTTGCCATGGCTTACAAGAAAATTCAACAATAGAACAATTTTGATTTTTTGGCAAGTATGCAACCTTTCGGCAAACTTGATTTGTGCTTTAATAGGCTTGCAAAACTTCCCGCAAGGTAGTTGGTCGCCTTATGTTATTACAGCAATAAGATTTTTATCACTATTTAACTGCTTAGGTAGTTTACAACCTCTTATGCTTTCGGAAATGGGAGACTATCAACAATCAATTTGCGGCTATAGGTTGGAGGGCTTTATTCAAGCTTTCGCTTATTCCTTGACATCGGTTGTTGCTCAAGCAGCTGCACTTATTCCTGCAGTTATTCAAAAAGCTATGGGCTTTAACCCTGCTAATTATATTGTAAGTCAAGTTTACGAAAATAACTTTGTTACTCCTGAATTGGTAAAATTAGCGGAAAATTACGGAAATGTCGCACTATGGATATCAGTTGGTTCAAGTGCATTGATGTTGATTTGTTTATTGTTTTATAATCTAGACAAAAAGAAACACGCTGAAATTGTACAAAAATTAAAAGAAAGTGCAGTAAATGCAGATGAGATTGAAAGTGAGCAAGGTAAACTTAATATGTTGGAAAATGTTATCGGCTCAAATCCTAATGAGGGAGCAAGTGAAGATGCAAATTTTGACGAAATTAACAGCAATATCGATGTAACATCTGAAAATAACGAAGTTGTAGATAATACAAACGAAACAGTAGAGGAAAGTGAAATAAATGAGATTCCAAATGCCGATACTGAAAATTCCGAAGAAATTATCGAAAATGAGAATAATCAAAACTAAATAAAATTAAGCAGTCGATTGAAATTAGCTTGAACTTTTGATGAAAGTTCAAGCTAATACGACAAACTGTTAATATCTTTATAAAGCCGGGATGGAATATAGCGTAGCAAAATTTACGCTTGTTTCGAATGAACAATGAAATTGGTTGAGAATGACAAGACATTTTTAGATAGAAAAAGTAGGTCAAACGAAAAAATCAAAACTAACAAATAAAAAGCCGACCAAAATACGGCGTCAGCGAAATTTTGTAATTGGTAGGGAAAAGCGAGTTCGATGGTAACTGAGCCGATTTTATATTAAAATCGCTCGTTACTAATCGTAACGAGCGATATTTGGCAGGGGAGACGCGATTCGAACTTATCCAATTATTGTTTTCAGTCAATATTATACTAAATAGGGCACAATTAAGCCAATTTTTGACTTGTTTTAAAGCTAAATGGTCTGAAATTGGCTATTTTTATGCCTAAATTTTGGTAAATATTTGGTACATTATGCCAAAAATTGTTCAATCATCATTAGAATTCTCTTATATTTACTACGATATATCTCTAATTTTTCTTCTTGAGTTAAATCCCCTCTTAAGAAAGTACCGCTATCTAATTGCTCGGGATGAGTGTAAATTCTTAATGTTATATCAATAGTAGAATGTCCCATTAAAAGTGATGCTGTTTTTATATCAATTTTTTCAACACAAATTTGCACAGTTCCATAAGTATGTCTTAAATCGTGAATTTTATGTCCTTTTTCTTTTGTCCATATTTTTCTGAAAATTTTATCAGCTGACGAGTTTGGAATTGAAAAATATTTACCATCTTGAGTTTCAATACTTAATAAAAGTTTTTCTACTAATGGCATTAATGGAACATTTCTATTCGAACCTTTAGTTTTAGTTCCCGGAATATGCAGCACTTTATTTTTAAAGTCAATATCCTTAGTTGTTAATGATAATGCTTCAGTTTTTCTAGTTCCAACAAGTAAACAGAAAATAAAATAACACTTATCATTGTAAGACAAGTGTTTGTTTTGAAAAAGTTTTTGTAAAAATTCAGTTAATTCATCAAAAGAAAATGCTGAACCTTGATTTTGTTTGTGAGTAGGTTTTTCGAGAGCTGTACAAGGATTAGTTTTTACCACAGATAGTGCAATCGCTCGTTTGTAAATGCTATTGAAGAAATCTAATATTAGCTGCCTCTTTCTAGTTTCCGGAAATGAATAAATAAAATCTTCTATATCTTTTAGTTTATATGTATTTAATGGCTTATCAAAATTTTGATTTTTAATAAATTTCATTCTTGATTCATAGCCTTTAATAGACGATTGTGATACACCTTGATTTTTCTTATACGGTAAAAAGTTTTCTTGATAAAATTCTGACAATAGTGGGACTTTTTTCTTCGCAACTTTGTCTTTATTTGGCATTTTATTTAGTCTTGTAATTTTTTCTTCAAGTTTCTCTCTAATTTCTTCTTTTGTACGACCGTAAATACAGCCGAACACAGTACTTGTAAATTTGATAAGTCCATTCCTGTGTTCTCGAACAGACCCTTTAATTTTAAGTTCAATTATCATTTTTTCAACCTCTTTAATGATATTATCTATCGGAATAATTTCGATAGGCGGGGAAGAAATGATTTCTTGAATCACATTGTTTTTTATAATGGTTTGATTTGGTGGAGATTGCGATGTAAAATTATCAGAGTAATGTTCATTTGCATCACAATAGCCACGAATAGAATGTATTGAGTAAATAATTTGTTTAGCCCAATTTTCCATTGCTATAAAATTTGTTTTAATAAATTCATCCATAGTATATTTATACCTCCAAAAGTGAAATAGGTATAAATTATACCAAAAATTGGAAAATTTTGCCAACTTAATTATTAAATTGTATTTAAAATATACTTTTTTGTTTATGGACAATCATAAAATTATATTTTTATATAAAATTCTGCTAAACTTCTAAATACTTTATATAGTGATTATATAGCGTAGTTCCGTTTTCAACTGTTTGAGTTGTGCGACTATCGTCATTATAGATTATTAAAAAGGTAGTATAGGTTTTTTCTTGTGCCGTTGCTGTTCCTACTATCGCGCCTGTTGCTCCAAACAGTAACGCGCCAACAACACCTCTTGTCATTGTATTGTCATTATCTTTTCCTGTATGGGTTTCGAATATAATAGTCTTTTTTATATCGTCTAATCTTCCCATAAGATTTTGAGCATTAGCTTCTTGTTGCTTACGTAGAGTTTCTTCAATATAACGTTTTTCTTGCTCTTGGGCTTCTTCATATTCGTCAACGGGATTTTGATATTTCGTTATCCAGCAACCATATAATATCGCATAAACAATTAAAGTGATTAGTGCAGCTATGCCAAGACTTGCAAATCCACCAGATGTGCCTAAAACATTTATAACTACAATTCCAATTATAAATGCACTTACAACAAGAATACCAGCAACAACGGAAACAATATTTTTAATTTTTTCTTTTCCAATGCTGATTTTTGTTTTATATTCTTCGTAAGTACTTTTATCAATTATTTGCTTTTTCATATTGTACCTCCTAAAATTTTATTTTTCTATTTCGTAAGTTTTTTCTATGGTTTTATATCCTTCGCAAGATAGTTCAAGTTTAAATGAAGTACATTTTTCTAAATCACTTAGAGGGAAATATGGAAAATTTTGCATACTTGTAAAATTTAAATCAAAATGGTTCGCAGTAGTACCTCCTAATCCGCATTGTATTGCCATACCACCATTTGGGAAGGTGATTGAATTAAAGGATTGATAACTTATAAATTCATTATTGTCATCAAATAGTGAAATAGTAATTGTGACAATATGTTCTTTCCAATATACATTAGGAATATTACTACTTTTGTTAAATTTTGCAACAAAGTCTCCTTTGATAACAGATAATTTTGTGTTATATTGAGTCGAACTTAAAATAGTTGTATTCAATAAATCTTCGTCAAACAAAGTCTCAAAAATACCACATTTAGAGCAGTACCCGTCAGTTTCAAAACTATGTGTTAAAAGAGGAGTTTCATTTATGAGTTTTGTGTCTTGACAAATTTCGCATATTTCTTTTGTACTACCATGAGTAAAGCACGTAGCATTTTCGGTAACTATTTTGTAAGTATGTTCACTTAGATCAAGTTCTTCAGTTTTAGTAGCAGAGCAGTCATTGCACTTGTAATTGTTGTGTCCTTTAACAACACAAGTTGAAGGTGTGCTACTTATTAACTTGTAATCATGTTCTTTTAAATCCAATGTAGTAGTCTTTGTTTCGTGGCACATAGAACATTCGGAAGTTTGAGAACCTCTTGTTGTGCAAGTTGATTCTATAGTTAATTTGACTTCATAATTATGCGCAATAGTTAAAAGAGTAGTTTTACTCTCAAAACCACAGCGAGAGCATTTCTTAACTTCTTCGCCAGTTGTTTTACAAGTTGGAGCAGTGTATGATGATTGAACTAAATCGTGTCCATTATCGCAATTTTCGTAATCAATATTGCATGCACATAGTGTTATTACTAGTAATGATATAAAAATAATATTTATAACAAATATAATTGTTTTTTTCATTTGTTCCTCTTAGATTAATTATTTGTGGTAATATTATATACTTTCTCTATTTTTTCATATCCAGCACAAGTGATTTCTAATTTAAAAGAAATAGTTTTTAATAAATTATCTTCTTTAAAGAAACCATAATTAGGAAAATGTAATTTAAATTGATTTGCATATCCAACTCCAAATCCACCTGCTTGAAGTGTTAATTTACCTGTTTCGTTCAAAGTTGCCCCAAAATCTGAACTATAAGTTGTAGATTTAAAACTGCATTTTTCTAAAAATTCATCATTTTCATCAAATAAACTAATTGTCATAGTTACAATATGATTTTGCCAGTAACTATCTGGTATTGTATTGGTATTATTAAATTTAGTTGTTAAATTTCCTCTTATCCCTGTAAATTCAATACTTTGATATTTATAAATTTGTGTATTTAATACATCAATATCAAATAAAGTTTTATAAATACCACATTTATTACAATATCCATCTGAATCAAATTCATGCGATAAAATGCTAGTATCCTCTAGGACTTCTTCGTATTGGCAATTATCACATATATTCTTTATGTTTCCATTTGAAAAACAAGTAGCGGTATTAATAGTTGAATATTGGTGTCTTAAAAGTTCCAATTCTTCCATATATACATCATCGCAATCTTTGCACTTATAATTTTTTATACCTTTAATTGAACAAGTTGAAGGTGTTTCACTTATAAGTTCATAATTATGGTCTAATAAGGGGAGTTCTTTATTAGTTTTGGTATGGCACATTGAACATTCTAGTACTTGTGTTCCGTGCTGCGAACAAGTTGAGGGAGTTTTAGATTTTTCAATATAATCATGTTCTATTGATAAAAGAGTTTTAGTCTCTGTATAGTCACATTTTGAACATTTTAAAACTTGTTGTCCATTGGTTTTACATGTTGGTGCTGTATAGGAAAGTTGTTTTAAATCATGATTATCATCGCAATTTTCTTCGTTCAAATGTTTTCTACCATCACAAGCACACAATGTTAAAGTAAAAATAATAATTAAAATAAAACTTACTAATAACTTTAATGATTTTTTCATAAAATACCTCTTATTTCAATTATACTATTTATTTAAGATATTTGCAACATTTAAACCAACTTGTGTTGCTAGAGTTACGATATAGGTATAGATTTGAATTTGATAAGATTCATCAAATTCGTTGTACACTTTGGCAATATTGGTAAAATGCTTGTCATTAAGCAAATTCATATAATCTTCAAGGAACTTATCTGAAACAGCATACTTTGGTCTTTTGATAAGTTCAGTTGAAGTGTTTTCATTGACAGACAATGTATTTGGTTCATCCGTAAGACAAAGTAAATAGTCAGTTGATACATTTAGAGTTTTTGCTATTTTTATTATTGAATCAATAGAAGGATTGATATCTATAAGTTTACCTTTTGAGTTTCTTCTTCCATTTTTCCATGCTTGAACACTTGCTGGTTTTAAGTTTGCTTTAATTTCAAGTTGCCTATCATTAATACCTTGTTGATTTTTAATTTCAAGAATTCTTTTTACAATATCTGTCATTTTATTTCTCCTTTTTATTGACAAATTAGAAATATTTCTATACAATATAGTTAGATTATTTGTGAGGTTTGCAATGATAATTAATATCCCTTGTATTGATTGTGTTCATTTTAATGAATGTGGTGCTAGGCGTATATGTGTGAAAGATATGATTCTGGGTAGATTAACATGTTATGATTATACTGTTGAATCAAAATATGAACTACCAGACCATAAAAATCCATTAGGAACTCATTTATTTAATCGCCAAGATGGTAGATATGTGTTACCTGAAACGGAAAAGGAATTAAAATCTCTAAACGAGGAATATTTGAATGCTCTCCGCCCCAATATTTTACTGCTTCTTCAAATATGCGAGCAGTTGCTGTTAGGGAAGCAAAATTTAGAGATTGATGAAATGAAATGGGAAGAGCACATTTATCAGTAAACCAAGCGCAATCTAATTCATAAAATTGTTCTGTTTCTATTTCAACTAAGTTAAAATTTTTAATGTTCCAGTATGTAGCCCAACTTAATGCCTCTTCTTTTGTTTTTGTTACAAAAAAAACATTGAAAACGAGAAGGCATGTGAGGAAACATTGTTGTTCGAACATATTCTAAAATCCATTCACATAGAACAGAACGAGAATCGTTTTCATCGTAAAGTAAATAGTGCATACCATGTTGCGAAATAATAGGAAATTTTTTACTAATTGCACAATTTTGTGGAGTTAGATAGGGAAAAATCATCCCTACAGTTAAAGTTTGCGCTCTATCTATGTGATAAAACTTCATAATTAATATCCTTATTTTCCGCTAAAAATAAGCGGAATTATTTTTTTGCAAAAATATATAAATATTTCTATAAAAGACTTGACAATATAGGAATAATTCTATATAATGTAACCATAGTTAACGAAATTTGAAAGGTGGTAGCAAATGCAAAATAAACCAAAACAATACAAAATGTTAAAAGATGGGTTGTTTTCAACTACAAAAGAGTTAGGTGATTCAACTTATAAGGCAATTAGCGAATTGCTTAATCATATTAAAAACATTGATACTCATTTCCAAATAACAATTCAAGATATTTTGCAAGAAATCTATAATAAGGTTTTTGAAATTAAATCTAGGGTAGTATTTAATAATCTATCTTTAAATAGTGAGCTTGAAACAATTATTCGCCATATTGAAAATGTTGCTACCGAGTATGGTGTTGTTGTCAAAATTCCTGTAAAAAACTAGGATTTTTGGTTAAGGCGTTTTTCCGCTTCAATTAGAGTTATTTCAGTGTTGATAATTTCTACTAATATTTTATAAAGTTCAATAACTTCATCAACATTGAAATCAATCTGCTTTAAAATATGAACACTGCCATTGCCAAATTTTCTTATGATATGACTACAAACTTGCTTATAACTATCGCCGTCAATTTTGTTGATGCGTGAACATAAATCTAAATTCTTAAGTTGAGTTTCGGTAAAACCTTTAAGTTTTATTAAGTAATCCCAAACTAATTTTTCTAGGGCAATACGCAATCCAGCACCAACTAATTTGTCAAACCCCATTTGTTGTGCTTGTATAGTTTGTTGAAAGGTTTTGAAAGCTTCTGGTGATAACTCTTTAACTTGCTTGGGATAATCAGAAACTTGTGTTGGTGGAATTTGTTGAATAATTTCTGGTAGATGAAAGTTGTTATTATTAAATTTATTAATTACAAAAAAAGATTCTTTGCAATGAATACATCTATGCCACACAATTTGAATATCAGAATATATATTTATATCTTGTGGAATTCTTCCAATTTCATTTTCAACAATATCTTTGCCACAATGCGGGCATTTAGTAGGGAAGTTCATAAGTGATATCTCCTTTGTGTAATAAATTCATTAAAACAAAACTGCGAGGTAATAGTATGAGTAAAGAAATAGAAACTCTTTTAACGCATGAACGAATTGCAATGCGTGCAGCCATTGAAACTGGTTTATGTCCCGAAATTGATGCTGGCATATATTGTACCTATTCATTTAGGAAGTTTTGGGATAAATACCAAGCAGATGCGGAAAAGTATCGTGCAACTCTTACACCTGAATTACGAGTAGAATTTGATAAGAATAGGGATTAGTGCTGCCAATATAGTTGCAATAAAAGAAATTATCATAGCACAAATGCTAATTCTATTTGCTTTTGCAGATTTTTTGTTAGCATCTTCTGCGATTTGCAAATTCTTAATTTCCCTTTCTTCTTGGCGAAGATATTTTTTGTATTCAGCACAAGCAGATTTTCCGTTTTCAGTGATTTTAAAATCGCAAATTTTTAAACGAAGAAAGTCGTATTGTTTAATATTAGTATCTTTTATATAACCATGATTTTTGAGACTTATTAATAGTTCAAAGTTTTCATCTTCATCAACGGAATTACCATTTCTTAAGTCAGATAAAATTTTGTATTGTTCTTCAGTTAGCATAGATTTTCCTTTATTGAGTAATTTGATATAACTTAGTGAGGTATTTAGGATTAATTATCCTTTTTATTTGATTATTGATAATAATGCTTGTATTTGTTTATCGTTAAAATTTTTGATTTTATCAAATAATAACTGTTGTGTTTCTGTAAGTGGTGCAACTTCAGTTCGCCCTAAAAGATAATCAAGTGATACATCAAAATAATCTGCAATTTTGATTAGAGTTGCAATACTTGGTTCACATTGTCCATTTTCCCATTTGACAACAGCAGAATGTGAATAACCGCAATGAGCACCTAAATCGGATAAAGTTATTTGTTTGTCTTTGCGTATTGAATTTAATCTTTTTTGGAACATTGTAGGGTTTTCTGATTTCATAACATTACACCTGCCTTTCTTTGGTATAATTATACCACTAAATGTTACATTTAGCAACATTTTTTATAAAATCTTTTCAAAAATGTTCCAAAACAGGTTGACAAGTCTATTCGTTTATGGTATATTTGTAACAAAAAAGAACATATATAATATAAAACACAGGCAAATTGTTCCAAAATGGGATAAAAGGAGAAAGTATGTTAGGATTAAAATTAATGAGGATTAAAAGTAGGCTTACACAAGAACAGTTAGCAGAAAAATTAAATATTTCTGTAAAACAAATTCGTAATTATGAGCAAGGGATTAACGAACCAAGATTAACAACTCTTAAAGAAATGGCTAAATTTTTTGATTGTACTATTGAAGAGTTATTGTGAGATTTATATGGATGAATTTATTAATTTTAGATTAATTTCTATTGAACAAATGGCAAAACAAACTTTATTTGATGTACAAGGAATAAAGGGTTAAATTGATGGATTAGAATCTGTTTTGAAATCAAATTTCAATAAAAATCAAGAGCAAAAAGTAATTAAACAGCAGGAGGTAAGTAATGAAAAAAACATTAGGTGAAAAAATAAAAGAATTACGAATACAGAAAATGTATTCTCAAGGCGAAATAGCAAATGAATTGGGGGTATCAAAAGCAATGATTTCATACATAGAAAATGATGAAAAAATTCCTTCAATACCACTATTAAAACGATTAGCAAAATTGCTTGATGTTTCGCTTGATTATCTTGTGAATGAGGAGGGCTGATTATGTTGTTATTGATTTTGTTTGGAGTATTGATTCTTATTGGTATAGCAATGGTTTTAAGTTACAACTTGATAGTTAAGTCAGCAGAACATTTACAATATAAAACTTTTGGAATAGGTATTAGTGGTGTAGTTTTAATAGTGTTGAATGTAATCTTATTATTTTTCTTTAGTATTCCTGTATTTTGCACTCAAATATCAAAAGATAAAAATTATCAAGATGCTTTATATGAAAAAGAAGTATTGGAATACAGATTGGAAAATAAAGATGAAAATCTAGTTGGTAACGAAATGCTTTATTCTGAAATAACTAAGTTCAATAACGAGTTAAGAGAACACAAAACTTATTGTAATAATCTATGGTTAAATCTTTTTCATAACGATAAAATTGCGACTATTGATTATATAGAACTAAAATTAAGGGAGTAAATTATTATGAAATTTGTAGTTAGTGGAAAGCATAGTTTTGAAATGATACATGACATAGTTTTGTTGTTAGGAAAGAATAATAAATTGGCAGAAGTGCCTACTGAAAAATTAAATAAGGTTTGCAAAGTTGTGCAACAAATATTTGTGGAGGATAAAGATGACTAACGAACAGATTTTATAGGCAGAAAAAAGCCTTAGGTGGGTAGTAAATCAAATACCTGATAATTTAGGGGAAAGCAATGAAGAACGAATGTTAAAGTGCATTAGGCTTTATTGTAATAATGGTGCAGAAGTAATTAGTCAGTTATCAAAAGAATTGACTGCATTAAAAAATAATAAGGGGGAAAACAAATGATTAAAACAAAACATCATCCATCAATAGTTTATAGGATATACGATGAACTCAAAGAGCATGTGGGTAGAGAAAACGCAATTAGTGCGACAGCACTTGCAAGTCAATTTGATATTTCTAATAGGCAATTAAGAGTGTATATAAATGAAATAAGAAATTCTGGCGAACTTGAAAAATTTATTGGTAGTTCAAATGAAGGTTACTTTGTATCATTACCAAAAGAAGCTGAATTATCTATAAGAAGAATGGAAAAACAAGCATTTAACATGTTAAAGACTTGTAGAGCAAATCGTAGAAAAGCAAATTTGAATGGACAATATAAAATGCCACTTGGCGATTATTATAAAGATGTTATTGAATCATTGGGAGAGTAAACAATATTAAATTTTATAAGGAGAAATAAGTTGTGAAACAATATGAATGTAAAAAATGTGGTGCAGTCAATGATATTGAACTTGTGACAAAAGGCACTCAAACTGGTCTTTATTGTAAGTTATGTGGTACTTGGATAAAGTGGGTTGGAAAAGATGAAATGATGTTTGCTGAACAAATCATTAATAGCAATAATTCAAATGAATCAAAACTGAATAATCAAAAAACAACTGCAAAAGAACGAGTTGAAGCTGAATTAGCTGAAGTAACTGATAGAAAAAATAAATTATATTATTTTGTTGGTACGAGTAAATATGCAAAACTAAGTGCAAAATCAAAAGAGTTATTATCGAAGCAATATAACATAATGCTTGAATACATAAAAGTTTTGCTAGACCGTTTAGATAATTGGGAGGAGTGATAAATGAATAAGATTCACATTATTGGCAGATTAACTGCTAATCCAGAGTTAAGAGCAACTGGAAATGGTTTACAAGTATGTTCTTTTACGGTTGCTGTTAGTCGTAGGTTTAATAGAGAAGAAACCGATTTTTTCTCTGTTACAGTATGGAGAGATGCTGCAGTTAATTGTAATAAATATTTAGCAAAAGGTAGTCAAGTCGGAGTAAGCGGAGAATTGCATTTAAAGCATTATCATGACAAAGACGGCACTAAACGTTTTACTATAGAAATACAAGCAGATGAAGTTGAATTTTTAAGTTCTAAACAAAATGAAAATAATCCCTCAATGCCAAAGCCTACGCCTCGACAAACAACGATTGAAGAGCTTGACGAAGTTGAAGATGACGATATGCCATTTTAAAGAGTAATAACAATATGAATGACTTAACTATTCAAGAAGCAATAGATATCTGCATTGCTATAAGAGATAAATTGCCATTTGACGATAATTTAGTGTTTAAAGAAATGTGGAAAGAAAAAGATGCAATGTCTATATTAATCAATTTAGCAACAAAATATGTAAATTTAAAAAATCAAAAACAGGGAGATAAAGTATGAAAAAAGTCACTTTACAAAAAATGAAAATAAGTAATTTCAAGGGGATTACGAAAAAAGAAATTGACTTTAACGGAAAAAACACACTTATAACCGGATTGAATGAAGTTGGAAAATCAACCATTGTAGATGCGTACTATTGGCTTACAATAGGGCAAAATGCACTTGGCAATACGAAATTTGAGGTTAGACCAAGAGATATTAATGGTAATGAGATTCATGACATTACAACTAGTGTTGAGTGTGTTTTTTCTGTTGAAAAAAATGGACAAGCTATAAAATTCACTTTGAGAAGAGATGAAATAGAAGATTTGACACAAAAGCAAAGAGCAGAACTTAAGGAAAATGCTATTGCGCCAAAGAAAAGTTTTTATTTTATTGATAATGCCCCATATACACAAAAGATATTTAATAACAAGCTAGAAGAGTTATTTTGTGATTTAAGTTATTTTGCCATTATAAGCAATCCATTTGCTTTCTTTAGATTAAATGAAACAAATCAAAGACAGTTATTAACAATGGTTTGTGGCGATGTTGCGGATGATGAAATCGAAGGTTTTGAAACTGTAAAAGAGATTTGTGGAGCAGTGAATACTCCTAATCAAGTAAAAGAAGCTTTAACGAAAGAAATTCGAGCTATGCAAAAAGAATTTGATAGTATTCCTGCAAAAATAGAAACTCACGAAACCTATTGTGATAGATATGCCGACTATGATAAGCAAATTGCTGAATATGAATCTAAAATTGAAGAGTTGGAAAAAGAATATTCTGAATTAAAAAAACGAGATAAAATACTGATTTCAAGCATGAATAAACAACCGAAGCAACCGGATGAAAGTAACATTACTTCTATTGAAAATAAAATTAAACTTGAAAAAAGTAAGTTTGTTGGATTTAAGAAAACTTTGCAACAGCTTAATAAGCAAAAAGCAGATAACGCTTGTCCTAACTGCGGTTTTCCAATACTAGATTTTTCGGAACAAATTAAAATAACTGAAAAGAACATAGAAAAATCCAATAAGAACATTATAAAAATGAATACATTGCTTGAAAATGCAAAGAAGTCTTATCAAATGGAATTAGATTTTTATAATTCTCAAATTGCAAATTTTGCAAATGAAGAACAAAATATAATTTCTAATAGAGAAAAACTTGCCGTTGAAATGGAGGCAAAGCGCGATGAATTTCTCCATGTTAATACAGAAGTAGATAGACTCAAACAAGCGAAAAAGGCTCAAGAGCAAATTAATTTGCTTAACAAAGAACAGATTGATTTGGATGAGAAGTTGGCGGATGCAATGACAAAATATGATACTATAAATAAATTTATTTTGGATAAGTCGGAAGCAGTTGTAGCAATTATTAACAATAACTTTGAAACTATTCAATTCAAGTTGTTTGAAATGCAAACCAATGGAGAGTTAAAGACTTGCTGTAAAGTAATGAAAGATGGTGTTTCATACGCAAATATAAACACAGCTTCAAAGATACATAGCGGACTAGAAATTGCTAAACTTTTTTGCGATTATTTCAACATTTTATTGCCTATATGGATTGACGAAAAAGAGAGTATTAATACTTTACCAATAATGGAAAATCAATTTATTTGTGCAAAGGTATTAGATATAGATTCAATTTTTCCAAATAAAACTGAATTTGATTGTGAAGAAAAGTATCTAAATGAAAAAGAAAAACTTCTTGCAGAATATAAAGGCAAAATGTTTATTAGGGAGATGTAAGCATTGATTAGCGAAATGATATACAAACCTAGAAAAGAGTTGGAAATTATTGCAGAGGAAGAATATAAACAATTTAAATATGTAATTATAAGTTTAGGAATTTTTCCAATGGCATATATAGAAAATAAATTTGAGTTTAATACTTTAACCTCTGCACAAGAATATGCAATTCCACATGGCGGTTTTACTTATCATGGTAAAGCTTATTGGAATGATAATGATAAATCAACTTATCTTGGTTGGCATTATGGACATAAGTCCGATTTTAATGGATATGACCTAGTTTTTGAACAAAATATGCAAAATATAAGAGCAAAAAAATGGACAACGAAAGAAGTTATTGAAGAAATAAAAAATGTCATTGATAAAATGATAACTATAAAAGGAGATTAAATTATGGCAAATGAAATTAAAGTTGCAGATACAAAAGCACAACAAGTATCAGTTAAAACCAACAATAGCTTAACTGAATTTATGACAAGTTCAGATAGTTGGCAAATGTTTATGAATCAACTTCCTGCTAAAACGCAAAGTGAAATAAAATTTGATGTTTATGCTTATGTTAATAAAAATGCTGAAACAGTTGCTAAAATGCAACCAAATGATTTTATGGCAAGAGTTGTTGATTGTTATAGCAAAGGTTTTACTTTGAAGGATGGAGATGCGTATATAATTCCATTTAATCAAACTTATAAAGATAAAGAAGGAAATGAGCATAAAATTGTAGTCGCAACGTTTGTTGAAGGTTATAAAGGCGTAGTGAGATTAGCTTTAGAAAGTGGGTTGTTTAAATATTTTGATTGTGTGCCGGTTATTAAAGAGAGCATTATATCATTTGATTATCGTAGGAATGTGCCTATTTTTAATAATACATATATACCTAATGGAACTGAGCAAGTGATTGGATATTTAGCTTTTAGTGAAACTCATAATGGAACAATAAGAGAAATATATCATCCAGTAGAGCATTTCAAAAAATTTGCTTTAAAAAATTCTATACAATGTCGTGTAGCTAAAAAATTAGCTGGAGTATGGTTAAATGATTTTGATTCAATGTGTAAAAAAACTGCTTTAAAAGAATTAGGAAAAGTTTCTCCTAGAGTAACAAATCCAAATGCACAACAATCACAATTCTTTAATTACATTGACAATGAGGAAAACGATTTGCTAATGCCGCCTGAAACATACGAAAATACTGCTGTAATGGGGGAAGATTTGAGCAATGCGCCATTTGAGGAGCAAATAGTTGATTCAACTAAAAAGTCTGTTAAAACGCCAAATACGAGCGAATTAAAGTGTAGTGAGTGTAGTACAGTAATTACTGCAGCAGTGTATGATTATTCTGTAGAAAAATATGGTAAAGCACTTTGTTATGCTTGTCAGAAAAAACACAAAAAGGGTTGATAATGGAAAACGTAGTTGTTAATGTAGTTAATTCTGGTAGTGATGGAAATGCTTATATTGTGAGTGTGGCTAATACAAAATTTATGTTAGATGCAGGAATGCCGATTGATAAAATTCGTAAAGCAAATAATAATAAGTTGCGAGATATTAAGTATATATTTATATCACACTCTCATAAAGACCATTTAAAAGATATGAAAGAACTTACTAATATTGGAGTTAGATATATTTATAGTGCAGGTGTATTTGACTATAAAGATATGGTTGTTTGCGGAACAGAACAAAATCATGATATAACTTGCTATGGATATTCTTTAGATTTTCCCGAAGAGCATATTATGATTCATTACTATACAGATACTGCCAAAATTAACATTAATCCTAATTTTATAAAAATGGATAGAGAGCATTATTGGATAGTTGAATGCAATTATACTAATGAAACTATGATATATAACGACAATCATGAATCAACCCAAGTAGTTTTAAGAAACATTAGAACAAGAGAAACTCATTTATCTGACAATAAAATTATAGATTTCTTTAAAAGAAAAGATATAAAAGTTAATGGAGTTTTATTTATACATCAGTCAAG
This sequence comes from uncultured Candidatus Melainabacteria bacterium, assembly GCA_949915775.1. Classification (GTDB taxonomy): domain Bacteria; phylum Cyanobacteriota; class Vampirovibrionia; order Gastranaerophilales; family Gastranaerophilaceae; genus Stercorousia. The sequence continues at coordinate 17,084 of CATLEG010000025.1, forward strand.
GCTTAATTTCGATAAGCAACTATTTAAAGATAAAATAGAGCAACAACTTTCAACTTTGTCATATAAGATAGCTAAAAATAGTACTAAATATATTTTTTCAAAGTGCGGAATAAAGGAGTTGAAATATGGAATTTAATAAATTTATAAAGACTGGAGAAGTATACGCATTAGATGGCGAAGGTAATAAAGAATGGGATGGCGATGATGGTTTTGAAATCGTAATTGAGGTTGATGACAATGAAGTAAAAGAGGTTTTAGTTAATCTCATTATAACAAACTACATTGAAGTTAATAAGCTACAAATATCACTTAATGAGTTAAATGTAACAAAAGAGATTTTAAAACACATTATTGATGATTATGACACTTTATTTGAAGAAATGTGTGAAGAATTTAAAGATGATTTACAAAATTATTTTTCTGATAAATTTAGTGGCGATTTTTAATTTAGTTTTACACTAAAAGGAGTTGATAGAATAAATGGCAGCACCGACAAAAGAGAATTGTAAAAATTGTTTTTATTCCCCAATCATACTTCAAGAAGCAACAATTAATAAATTAAGTAGCAGTGATAATAAAATACGCTATAAAGCATATAGGAATATAGCTTCACAATATATAAAAAAACAAGAAGTAAAAGAATATTTTTTTAATAAAATGCCTAAATGCGTATGTTGTGGTAGCGATAAAAATCTTCAAATTGACCACATAGTTGATGCTTATACTTGTGCAAAAGAGTTAATTGACTATCGTTGTATGAATTGTGAGAAAAATTTGAGAGTTTTATGTGAACATTGTAATGTTGGGATTACACCAGGAAAAAATCAAGATATTGGATTATTTAAATGTATGGAAAGGTGGTGATATAGTGTGGGACAGTTCAAGCAAGGACTTGATTACTTTCCCTTCTCGATTGGATTACTTAAAGACCGAAAACTTCGTAGACCTAAATTAAAACATGGTTATGTAGTTAATGATATTTATCTATCTCTTTTGGAACTTATTTATAGTGATAAAGGCTATTATATTTGCTATGGTAAGACAACAAAAGAAGATGTGATTTGGGACATTTTAGAAAATCTGCAAGGAAAGTATTGTCCAGATGCAGAGACTGTCGAACAGGTAATTGGGGACTTGGTGGCGTGTGGACTATTTAGCGATGACCATTTCAAGTCAGAAATATTGACCTCGAAACGCATACAGCAGACCTATTATACTGCAACAGTAGAGCGTAAGGCAGTAAGCATTGATTTCGATATTTGGTTTCTTAATGAAGAAGAAATGAGAAAACTATCATCGAAAAGTATTATTCTTGTCAATTTTCTCAATCGGTCGAACGAGAGCCACAATCGGTCGATTGAGAGACAAAATCGGTCGAACGAAACGGAAAGTAAAATAAAGAAAAGTAAAGTAAAAGAAAGTATAGTATGTGATTCAGACACACACACAACAATTCAAAATCTTTATAATTCAATTTGCACTAATTTAGCAAAATGTACAAAGTTGACAGCTGCAAGAGTAAAGTTAATAAAAGATTGCACATATTCCACAGACCAATTAAAAACAATATTTGAACGAGCCAATAGTAGTAATTTTTTATCTGGTAAAAATAAATATGGTTTTAAAGCTGGATTTGAGTGGGTAATGAATCAAGATAATATTATTAAAGTGTTGGAAGGACATTATGATAATGGGAAATGTGATGTTGACATTAACTCGCAGCTTATTAGCGATAAACATAGTTATTCGCAAGAAGAGTTGGATAACTTGTTTAACAAAGATAACGATTCAAATTTCGATTTTTAATAGTTATTCAAGGAGGAAGTTGGATGAGAAATAGTGTTATTCTTGAAGTTACAAATGATAAATTTGAACATGCCGTTAACTTTTATTATACTACTGAAGAATTAGCATTTCAACTGCATTCTAAGCCTAGTAATATTCAAGCAAGAATAAATCGACCTCCTAAAAAAACTAAAACTAAATACATACGTGTTTGGTTAAACGAAGAAAAATATAAAATGGAGAATTAAAATGAAAGTAGATATTTTTAACACTGATAAAAAATACAGCATTATCTACGCAGACCCGCCTTGGGAATATAATAAAAGAAACAATATAAAAACAAAGTTTGGTAAAGGGGCAGGTGGATATTATCCAACTATGAAACAAAAGGATATTGAAACATTACCAGTAGGAAATCTTGCTGAAAATAATGCAATTTTGTTTATGTGGGCAACTTTTCCTAAACTTCAAGAAGCACTTAATACAATTAAAGCATGGGGATTTGAGTATAAGACAATAGGCTTTAATTGGGTTAAGAAGAACAGAGGGGGGGGCAACTTCTTTGGGGTTGGCTGGTATACAAAATCAAATGCAGAAGTATGTTTGATTGGTGTAAAAGGCAAAGCACCAAAAGTAAGTAATAAAGTATCTAGTATTATTGAGACAGTCAGAGAACAACATTCAAAGAAGCCAGATATTGTTAGAGATAAAATTGTTGAATTTTCGGGTGATTTGCCACGAATAGAACTTTTTGCTAGACAGTATGCAGATGGTTGGGATTGTTGGGGAAATGAAGTTTAAATAGGGAACAGACTATGAAATACGATATTTATTGTGATTTTGATATTCAAAAACATAAGGAAACTTATATAAATTATTTGGAAGTTTTAATTTTAGAGAATGGAAAAGTAGTTTATGCGATTCCATCACATCAACTGAAAGCAGAACAACTATGTTGTGAAAAACTAAATATTAACAAAGAAGAATTGTTAAAAATGTGTCCACCTATGTATTATTTTGATTACTTGACTTGGTTGTTAAATACAAGTGGTGCAGTTGCAATATGGGAAGATTTTTATAGGTGTGGTGAAAATGGATTAAATAAAAAACAAAAAGCAAAATTAAAGTTATTAAAAATGAATGGGTTGTATAAAGGAGTAATTTGAACAAATGAAATACGAACAGATAACAATGTTTGATGGTGAAAATAAATTTATAAATGATAAGCCAATTAGGTTAGTGGAGTTATTTGCAGGCTATGGTAGCCAATCACTTGCCTTGAAATATCTTGGTGTTCCATTTGAACATTATAAAATTAGCGAGTGGACAGTTAAGAGTATCCAAGCTTACAAAGATATTCACTTTAATAATGATAATATGGACTATTCAAGAGATATGAGTGTAAGTCAAGTTAAACAATGGTTGCTAGGTCGAATATCAAGCGATTACAACACACCAATGACTGAACAACAAGTCAATAGGTTATCTGAACAGAAAGTTAAAAATATTTATAACAATATGCAAGCAACGCACAATTTAGGTAGTATTACTAAAATTACAGCAACCGACTTGAATATTGTTGACACAGACAATTTCACATACATAATGACATATAGTTTTCCTTGTCAAGATTTGAGCCTTGCAGGACAAAGAAAAGGTATGAGCAAGGAAAATAATACAAGGTCAGGACTATTGTGGGAAGTTGAAAGGTTACTTAGTGAAATGAAAGAATTGCCGCAAATTCTGTTAATGGAGAATGTCCCACAGATTCATGGAGCTAAGAATAAGCAAGATTTTAATAAGTGGTGCAATTTTCTTGAAAGTTTGGGATACAAAAACTATTGGCAAGACCTTAATGCAAAGGACTACAGCATACCGCAGAACCGCAATCGTTGCTTTATGGTTAGCTTGCTTGGAGATTATAACTTTTCTTTTCCATCAAAAATGGAGTTGGAAGTTAGATTAAAAGACTTTCTTGATAAGCAAGTTGATGAGAAATATTACTTATCGGACAAAACAGTTGAAATGTTTATTGAGCATACAAAAAAACAACAAGCGAAAGGCAATGGATTTAAGTTTGAACCTACAGACGGCAATTGTGTGGGGAAAGCAATTACAACAAGAAATGGCGCAAGGACAAGCGATAACTTTATCAAAGAACAATGTGACGGAGTAATGCTAGGTACAAGCGAACAATTTAACGGTGGTCTATGTAAAGAAATGAGTAGATCAATTACAACCAAAGGTAAGAACGGAGTAGTAGAATGGAACAAAAAATAACCTGTAATCAAATTAGAATGTTAGGTGGTGGTAAATGGGATAAATTACACGATATATGTAGAAGAGTTTATTATTCAAACGGAATTAGTCCAACATTACATACTTGGGGGGAATACTGAAATGAAGATAGCAGAGCCTAAAATTATTAATCCATTAAAAAATAAAACTAATCGTAGTTGGTTATGGGAGCAAAATGTTTATGATAGCAATGGTCTTATAAGAAGTTTAAAATCTAGTGAGGGCAGTGGTAATATTCCAAAAATTTTAGAAACACAATTAACTACTAAAAATAAAAGATTGATTAATATGTTAGATAAAATTGATGTGTCAAAAACACAAGCAATAAATATGTATAATCAATGTGTACATAATGATACTATTCAAACTATTACTGCTGGTATAAATAGTCGAAATTGTACAGCAATTACAAAAGATTATAGAATAAGAAAATTGACTGAAAAAGAATGTTGGCGACTAATGGGTGTTAAAGAGCAAGATTTTGAAAATGTAAGTAAAAATCAATCAATGTCAAGTTTATACCATTTGACAGGCGATAGCATTATGGTAACTTGTTTAATGGCGATTTTCGGCGAGTTGTTTGACATTGACTACAATAAAAAGATTAATGAATTAGTGGAGAAATTAAAAAATGAGTAAAAAAGGAATTGAAAATAAGGCACTTAAAAAAGATAATAGAGTTATTTCACAAGATTGTGTAATGTGGATTAATGAGAATAAAAAACTAAAAAAGCAAATAAAGCAACTCAAACTAGAATTAGAGAAAGAAAAAGATATTGAACAAAAAAAATCATTTGTTTTATATTCAACATTATATGAAGTTTTAGCAAAACATAATTATGAAAATATTGCGAGTGTTATAGACCAACTTACTAATAAAAATAATAATGAATTATGTGAAATGTATAAAAGCAATATCATATCGAAAAATTGCAACAATAGAAAATGAATTAATAGGAGAATTAAAGCAATGAAAGTATATAAAGTAGAAGATTTAGAAACTTTTGAAAAAGATGAGTATGGGTATTTAATATGCCCAACAGGCGATTACTCGCAAATTGGAAGCTTTGGCGAGAGTTGTAGCTTTGGCGAGAGTTGTAGCTTTGGCGAGTGGTGTAGCTTTGGCGAGAGTTGTAGCTTTGGCGAGCGGTGTAGCTTTGGCGAGCGGTGTAGCTTTGGCGAGAGTTGTAGCTTTGGCGAGTGGTGTAGCTTTGGCGAGTGGTGTAGCTTTGGCAAGTATTGTAGCTTTGGCGAGAGTTGTAGCTTTGGCAAGCGGTGTAGCTTTGGCGAGTGGTGTAGCTTTGGCAAGTGTTGTAGCTTTGGCGAGTGGTGTAATCTTGATAATAATTTAAAATTTGAAAACATAAAAGAAAATGTTGACAGGGTTTTAAAAATTGATAGGATAGGCAGTCGCAAAGGATGTACATACTTTTTTAAGACATTATCTGAAATTTATGTGCGTTGTGGCTGTTTCTTTGGAACTATTGCAGAGTTTGAAAACGCAGTTAATGAAACTCACGCAAACAATGAGCAATATCGCAATGAATACTTGAAAGCAATCGAGTATGTAAAAGCAATTATGTGAGGTGTGATATGAAAGCATTGAGTATTGAAGAGATTAAGCAGTTGAAAAATGGCGATTGGGTGTGGATAGTCGATACCAACGCAAATAGCTATTATGCAGAGGTCATAGTAATTACTACAGAGGTATTCGCTGTAATTAGCAGTAGTTATAAAATACCTGCACATTTATTGCAAGACTATGGCAAAACTTGGGTCGCATACAAAAACAAAGAGCAAGCAGAGTGCGATAATAGTTATGATTTATTGAAAGTAAAATATGAAATTGTTTTAAAAGAATATGCAAAATTAAAGCGTAAAGCAACAAAATATAATTTTATGACAAAAACTATTGATAAAGAAATAACAAAACAAGCAGAACAAAAACTAAAAGAGTTATGAGG
>CATLEG010000026.1 GCA_949915775.1 uncultured Candidatus Melainabacteria bacterium
CAAATTATTACAAAACCGGGTAAAGTAGTATTTATCCCTGAAGAAGTTCATCAAATCAACAAAGACAGCTCTTTGAAAATGGTTGATAACGGAACTTTCGTTACAGCAGGTACAGAAGTTGTAAAAGACGTATACTGCCACATTGACGGTATTGTTGAATTCAAAGAATATAATGATATTATTCACGAAATTACAGTAAGACCCGGAGAAGTTCACCACTTACCAAGCGTTTCTGAATTGAAAGTTGACGAAGGTGAAGTGATTAAAAAAGGCACTGTAATCGCTGAAGGTATTAAAGCAAAAGAAACTTCAATCGTTACTATTATGGATTCTTCAATGGATGATTTGGATATTGATGATTTGGATGAAGAACTTGATACATCACTTTCTTTAGATGAAGATTCAATCTCTAACCAGCCTATCCAAATCTTGGTAAGACCTGTTCAGGTATTGGAAGTTGAACAGAAAAATGTTTCAATCAAATTCAACACATCAGATGATTTGATTGATATTGTTCCTGTAACTCAATTACAATACAAAGACGGCGCAAGAGTAAGAAACCTTGATGGTTCTACAATTACAAGAACAAGCTTGGTTCTTCAAATGCAAGGTTACTTATCACACCTTAAAGGTATGGTAGAACTTGATGAAAAGAATGTTTTGAAAATTGTTGTTCTTGAAAACTTGATTGTTCGTCGTGAATTTGAAGGCAATTCTAAATTGATGTCTTCACTTCAAACCGAACTTCTTGTAAAAGACGGTCAAACAATTGATGCAAAAACTCCTGTTGCTCAAACTCAGGTGTTGGCAATCAATGATGGTGTTGCATCTATCAACGCAAAACAAGAAGATGCTCGCAGATTGTTATTAACAAGTTCGACCTACGAAACAAAAATACCTGTAAAAGGTAAAGCAAGCGTTAAGAAAGGTGATTTTGTAAGACTTGATTCTATCATTGCTGACGGTGGAGAAAAATCAACAGTTTCAGGTATGGTTTCAGCCGTAAATAAAGGCGAAATCACAATCAGAAACGGTCGACCATATTTGATCAGCCCGGGTACTATGTTACAGGTTGAAGCAGGAGCATTGGTGCTTCGCGGTGATATTATCGCAACATTGGTATTTGAAAGACAAAAAACAGGCGACATCGTTCAAGGTTTGCCGAGGGTTGAAGAACTTCTTGAAGGCCGCAAGCCTAAAGATTGCGCAATCCTTGCAGAAGAAGACGGCGTAGCTGAAATCGTTACGGATGAAGATCTTCCGAGACTTTACCTTGTTAACGACAACGGCAGAGTTGAAATCAAATACGCAATTGATGCTAACATCATTGTTCAAAACAAACAGCAGATTAAAAAAGGTCAGCCATTAACAAGCGGTCCTTTGAACCCGCACGATGTTATCAGACTTTGCGGTCCTGAAGCTGCTCAACAATACCTTGTAGACGAAGTACAACGCGTATACCGTTCACAAGGTGTAGAAATCGCTGATAAACACGTTGAAATCATCGTAAGACAAATGACTAAAAAAGTTAAAATTGTTGATGCAGGTGATACAACATTGTTGCCAGGCGAACTTGTTGAAATGCAGACATTTGAAAAAGAAAACAGCGAAGTTCAAGAAAAAGGCGGCGAACCTGCAACTTGTGAATACATGTTGTTAGGTATCACAAAAGCTTCATTGAACACAGAAAGCTTCATTTCTGCCGCTTCATTCCAAGAAACAACAAGAATCTTGACTGAAGCTGCTGTTGACGGTAAGAAAGACTTGTTACGCGGATTAAAAGAAAACGTAATTATCGGTCGTTTAATCCCAGCAGGTACAGGTTTCCACCACTTGTCAAATGCAAACGAGGAAAAAGAACGTGAAGAAAGAAAACGTGCAGTTGCTCAAAGAAATCAAGCTCGCAAACCATCTGCGATTTTGGAAGAAATCGAAGGTATGTTCGGCGCTCCTGATTTTCAATTAGGCAATGAAGACGAAGAATAACAATTCACAATACATAACAAAAAAGACCTCGAAAGAGGTCTTTTTTATTAGTTAAATAGTTAGCAAAATGCATTTTGAAATTATGTTCTTTTGTTATTAAAGTAAATAAGTGAATAGGTGAATAAGTTCTTATCGTGTTTCGCATACAATAATTTATTCCCTCTCCTCGGGAGAGGGTTAGGGAGAGGGTTTTATTTAGATTGCGCAAAAGGAATGGCTGCATTAAAACTTTATAATAACGGCTAATGACAAATAAAAACCCACCTTAATCCTCCCTTAGGGAGGTTTTATTATTAGCTGGATTGCTTAGCTTACGCTCACACCAACATTTGGGTCGCCAAAACGCTGCTATGCTGCGGCGATTGTCCCCGACGGAATTTTTCAACATAAATTCAAAAATTTTCAACTCATCAAGCTCACTCGAAAATCTTTTCATATATTTCTGTTTAACTTATTTTGGATCAAATTTTAAGTGTAAATAATAACATCTTTACATTCAAAAGAATAGGATGTTTTTTCATGATAATATTATTTTATGAATATTATTGAAAAAAGCTTAAAATCACTAGAATTTGATAAAATAACCGAGAAATTGGCTAATTATGCAAAAATTAGCCAGAGTAAGTCATTATGTTATGAACTTAAACCTTTTGATGACATCATTCAAATTAAAAAAGAATTGGAATTCACTCGTGAAGCTAAATTTATTTTAGATATGCCAAATGATATTCCAATTGGGTTTGTTGCGAATATAGAAAAAATAATAAAAAATATGGGTATTTCATATTTGAGTGAAGAAGAATTAGTAGATATTGCAAAAACACTTAGAACATCAAGACTTGTTAAAAATTTTCTTAACCAAAATTTAGATGAAAATTCAAAACTTAAAACTTTGGCTCAAAATCTTTTAAGTAACAAATCACTGGAAGATAAAATTTTTGAAACTTTTGATGATAATTTAAACATTAAACAGGATGCTACGCCAGAACTAAAAGGTCTTTATGCAGCATTAAGAGACAATGAAAAAAATCTTCGCTCAACTGTGTCTTCTTTGTTAAATTCAACAGAATTTTCTAAGCATTTACAGGAAAATATTTACACAACACGTGACGATAGAATAGTTTTTCAGGTTATGGCATCATCAAAAAGCAAAGTCGCAGGTATTGTTCATGACGTTTCGGCTACAAATAAAACTTTTTATATTGAACCGGAACAAATTGTTCCTTTAAACAATAAAATCAGAGAAATTAAATCTAATATTCATTCAGAAATGGTAAAAATTCTTGTTGGTTTAACAAATCTAGTAAAAGATGAAATAAAACCACTTGAATTTAGTGAACAAATTTTGGCAAAAATAGATTTTCATTTTGCAAAAGCAAGATATGCCATAAAAATTCAGGCTATTGAACCGGAAATTTTAACTCATAAACATATAGAATTTGAGAATATGAGGCATCCTTTACTCATAGGCAATGTCGAAAATATAGTTACAAATAACTTTGAAATCGGCAAAGATTACAAATCAGTAATCATAACAGGTTCTAATACCGGCGGGAAAACTGTTACTATAAAAACAATCGGCTTATTTATACTTATGGCAAGAGCCGGAATGTTTTTGCCGTGTACTAATGCGAAAATTTATCCGTTTGAAAAAGTTTTCGCAGATATTGGCGATGACCAGAGCATTTTACAAAATCTTTCAACATTTTCATCTCATATGACGAATATTATTGAAATTTTAAAACTCAGCAATGAAAAAAGTTTTGTACTTCTTGATGAAATTTGTGCCGGAACCGATCCTGTAGAAGGAGCTGTTTTAGCGCGTGTAATCTTAGAAAGACTTGCACAAAACGGCGCAATGTCAACAATTACAACCCACTATGGAGAATTAAAAGCTTTAGAATACACAAATCCATATTTCAAAAACGCATCTGTTGAATTTGATACTGAATCTCTAAAACCAACATATAAGCTATTAATTGGAATTCCGGGCTTGAGTAATGCGATTTCTATTGCCGCAAATTTAGGGTTAGACCAAAAACTTGTTGATAATGCAAAAAATATTATTGTTTCAACAAAAGATCCATCAATTGTTGTTGTAGAAAAATTACAGGAAACTCAAGCTAAATTAACGAAAAATCTTGAAGAAGCCGAAACCATAAAAGAAACCTCAGAAAGCATTAAACACGAATATGAACAATCTTTAGCTCAGGTAAAAAAAGATAAGAAAAAAACTGTCAAAATCATAAAAGATAAATTTGATCGAGAACTTTTGCAGGTAAAAGCTGAAATAAAAGATATTTTAGATGAATTAAGACGAGAAAAATCAGAAAAGATTGCCCGCCGCTCATATGCTCGTCTTGCTCAAATGGAACAGAAATTCCGCGGCAGCCTTTCAGAGTTTGATGAAAAACAACAATATGAAGAAATTGATTGGTCAAAAGTTAATATTAACGAAAAACTTATTTTAAAAGAATTAAATCAGCCGGTAATTTTACTTTCTATGCCTGATAAAAATAACAGTGTTACCGTTCAAATGGGCAATTTTAAAACTAAAATTAAGTGTGAAAAACTTGCTCCATATGATTCCACATATGAAAGGAAACAAAATGTATACAAACCTAATTCTTTTGAAAGTTTTGAACTAAGAAAAACAAATGTTTCTACAACTCTTGATTTGCGTGGATACAAAGTTGAAGAAGCACTTGATAGTTTGGAACTTTATCTTGATAAAGCAAGTTTAGCTAATTTAGCCTGTGTATCAATTATACATGGTCATGGAACAGGAGCTTTAAAATCTGCTGTCAGAGACTTTTTATCAACCTCTCCATATGTTGCAAAATTCAGAGCCGGAGAAGATTCTGAAGGCGGCGATGGCGTAAGTATAGTCGATATAAATTAATTTATGTAAAAATTTTATTTAAAATAGCAAAATTATTTATTTACAGATTTTAAAGCAATAGAAGGAGAAATTTGAAATGTTAAAAATTAATACATACAGCAATAAACAACCTGCATTCGGTTCTTATCGTATACAGAATAATGCGCATATATATATTGCACATGAAATACATAAAGTAAAAGATATAAATACAGATACAAAATTTATAGAATATATTGCGAAACCACTGAAAAAATTAACTTCAGAAGTTATTGCAAATGGCAAAAAAGTAATAATTGAACATCCTACATTAAAACAATCTTATGAAGTTATTGATAAAATACCTGTAAAACACGAAAATGGTTTCGCTTATTATCTAAAAGCATTAAATGCAGATGATTCAAAAATATTTAATTATACTATATGTTATCCACACAATTGTGATGTAGGAACTATACCTAACTTTAATAACTTTTGGTATTCTGAAATACTCCGGAAACATATTTACGCTTTGGAACTGGCAAAAGACTTTGAAAGACATGTAACTAACAAATTAGCTTTTCCAAGCAGTGAAATTGCATCGGGAAAAGTAATTAACGAAACTGCAAATAAACTTAAAGATTTATTTGGTTAAAAAAAGCCTCCATAAAGGAGGATTTTTTATTATACTTTATGTGAAAAACTTTATTAAAAATAACAAAAAAATTTATTCATGGATTTTAAAGTAATAGAAGGAGAAAGTATAAATGTTAAAAGTTGATACCAATAATAAACAACCTGCATTCGGTTCTTATCGTATAAAGAATAATGCCGAAAAATATATTGCAAAAGAATTACACCAATTTGTAAACCCTGATGCTGCAAAAACAGATTTTATTAAAAATATAGCAGAACCGTTAAAAAATTTAAGTTCTCGAGTTGTCGCTGACCGAAATTTTATTGTAATTGAACATCCAGTAAGCAGACGAGTTCTTGAAGTCTCAGCAGATATTCCTAAAATACATAGTATAAATAAAAATTTAGTAGAATATAAACTTATAGATAGTAACAGTAAAAAAACACTTTACACTATTGAGTATGAAGAAAATCAGAATAAAATAGGAAATCCATTATGGGATAAAATTCATTTATTCGGTCCTTTTTTGCGTAAACATCTAATTGCTTTGGAAATATCAAAACAATTCGAAAAAGACTTAAAAGCTTTTCATAATTGTGAGAACTCAATTAGAGAACAAGCATTTATTAATAAGACTGCAAATAAACTTAAAGATTTATTTGGTTAAAAAAAGCCTCCTATATGGAGGCTTTTTTATTATGCTTTTGCAAAACTTTCAGAGCTTCTTGATTTTATTTCTTCTTCAATTTTTGAAATAAATTCATCTACATTTAGTGTTCCAACCTGTCCGATACCGCGGGCACGAACTGCTACAGAATTTGCTTCGATTTCTTTATCGCCGATTACGCAGACATAAGGAATTTTCTTATCTTGAAGCGATTCTCTAATTTTGTAGTTCATAGATTCGGAACGATCATCAAGTTGAACTCTTATACCAGCATCACGCATTTTTTTGTAAACTTGTTCTGCAAAATCGATGTGTTTTTCGTTGCTGATAGGCACTATTGCAACTTGTGTTGGAGCAAGCCAGGTTGGGAATGCGCCTGCATAGTGCTCAATTAAGATACCATGGAAACGTTCCATTGAACCGAAAATTACGCGGTGTAGCATTAATGGAGTTTTCAACTGACCGTCTTTATCCTGATATTTGATATCAAATCTTGCAGGAAGGTTGAAATCAAGCTGAATTGTGGCACATTGCCAAGTTCTTCCAATTGCATCTCTAATCTTAAAGTCAATTTTTGGGCCGTAGAATGCGCCGTCACCTTCATTGATATCGTATTTCATACCGCGGCGTTCCATAGCTTCTTTCAAACCAGCTTCTGCCTTATCCCAATTTTCAATTTCACCTACAAAACTTTCTGGACGGGTTGACAATTCAACTTCAAACTCCATATTAAAGATTTTCATTGTATCAGCTACAAAGTCGATTACGCCATTGATTTCATCAACAAGCTGTTCCGGTGTGCAGAAAATGTGAGCATCATCTTGAGTAAAGCCTTGAACACGAGTTAAACCGGATAGTGCTCCTGATTTTTCTTTTCTGTATACTGTACCGAGTTCAGCCATTCTTAATGGTAATGAACGGTATGAATATCTGTTTGCTTGATAAATCAAAATATGGAACGGACAATTCATCGGTTTTACAACAAATTGATCGTCACTATCTTCATCTTTTTGAACAAAAAACATGTTTTCTTTGTAGTGATCCATATGACCTGAAATTTCCCACAATTTAGATTTAGCAATTTGAGGTGTATTAACAATTACATAACCGCGTTTTCGGTGTTCTTCTCTCCAATAATTTTCAATTTGTTCTCGAACTGTTGCTAGGTTTGGATGCCACAAAACAAGTCCGCCGCCCATTTCTTCTCTTGTTGAGAACAAATCAAGTTTTGCACCGATTTTTCTGTGGTCACGTTTTTCAGCTTCTTCAATAAAGTGAAGATAATCAGCTAAATCTTCTTTTGTCCAGAATGCTGTTGCATAAATTCTTTGAAGCATTTTATTTTTAGCATTTCCACGCCAGTATGCACCTGCGACTTTTAAAAGTTTGAATGCATTAGCTTTAATATATGAAGTTGAAGGCAAGTGAGGCCCTGCACATAAATCGTTAAATAATGCATTGCCATCTTTGTCTTTTGTAATATACAAAGTCGGATTATCATTTTTGTGTTCTTCCAATAATTCTGCTTTGTAAATTTCACCTTCAGCTTTAAATTCTTTAATTTGTTTTTCCACATCAGGAATTACGTATTTTTCAAACGTAAGATTTTGTTTAACAATGTTTTTCATTTCTTCTTCGATTTTAACAAGATCATCTTCAGTGAAAGCATGACCGTCTGTTAAATCAAAATCGTAATAAAAGCCGTTTTCAATAGCTGGTCCGATAGCTAACTTTGCTGACGGAAACAGCTTTTGAACAGCTTGTGCCATAATGTGTGATGTTGAGTGTCTTAAAATACTCAAAGTTTCTTGATTTTTTTGCATCGTTTTCCTTTCTGCTTGATTGCTCGTTGTCAAAACCTTGCAAGTATAAAACCTCAGCGTCGAATTGACCTTCGCGCAATCCGCTATCCTTTCTGATAAAACCCCTCCACCGCAAGCGGTCCTCCTCCCCTCACAAAGGGAGGCTAAAGGGTTTTAGGGGTGGATCCCCCATACTACAAAATATTTATACCACTAAAAGATAAAAGTTTCAAATATCCATTAATTTTTCTATAAAGCTTCTAAAGCAGCAATTTTCATATCTTTCCAGTCTGGAGTATTTCCAGTCCAAATTTGTTGTGCCGCAACTGCCTGAAAAATCAACATATCAAGACCTGTTATAGTTCTTAAACCCAATTTTTGAGCATTTTTTATTAAAATCGTTTTTTTAGGATTGTATATTACATCATAAACAATTGCATCATTGTTTAATGTTTGTAAAGTCTCTATTTCAACCGGTGACATATCTCCGGCTTTTCCAAGCATTCCAATCGGAGTAGTATTTACAAGCATTGAATATTCCTCAAGACTTCTAATATTTTCAATCTGGTAAACATTAAAATCAATTGATGGGAATTTCCGTCTAACATAATTCATTAATTCAATAGAGTTTGGAATATTTCGTGTAAAAAATGCAATCTCTTTAACTTGGCATTCTGTCAATGCAACACAAGCTGCGTGTGCCGCTCCGCCTGTGCCAAGAATTGCGACTTTTTTCCCCGTTAAATTAATATCTGATGGTATTGCTCGCTTAAATCCTATCACATCAGTATTATATGCCATTAAAGATTTATCCGCCTCGATATAAACCGTATTTACGGCACGTGCTAAATCGGCATATTTATCAACTTCATTCACAAAAAGAGAAATCGGAAGTTTTAAAGGTATAGTTACATTAAAACCTTTATAACCATTAACTTTAAGCCATTTTATTCTATCGACAAGACTATCAGGCGGTGTTTCTAAAATATCATAAGATGCCTCAATACCTAGACTTTTAAAACCTGCTTCATGAATAACTTTTGATAAAGAATGTCCGAGAGGATAACCGATAAGAGCGAATTTGTTTTCGCGGTTATCGTTAATAGTTGGCTGGATTGCGTCGCTATCGCTCGCAATGACATTTTTTTCTTCTATCTTTGTTGGTCCAAAGATGTATGATGGAACTTCTATTTTTTCAGGTTGTGCCGGCAAAGGTTCATAAGGTATATTAACTTCCCTTTCTAAGGGAGGGGTACCGGTGGTAGGTTTTTCTGTAACTGGTACCGCATTTTGCGCCTTTAACTCTTCTACTGTTATTCCTAATTTTTTAGCTTTCTTTGCTAGAAAACGTTCCATCAATTCCGGATTCATCTTTTTATCCTTTCAGACGACATTGATCAGACTTTACATATTCCGGTCAGCCGTTCCCGTTTTGCCCTCTCCATTATTCCTCAGACTGTTCTGCCGTTTCTTCGACCTCTTTTTTATACCCGCATTTCATATTTGAACAAGCGATTACAGTACCTTTTTTCAAGACTTTTTTAACTAGTAATGACTTACATTCAGGGCATTCCTCACCGGTCGGTTCATTCCATAATGTAAAATCGCAATTTGGATATTTATCACAGCCGTAAAATATCGTACCGCGTTTGGATTTTCGTTCCACAATAGTTCCTTCGCCGCATTTCGGACATTTTACACCTGTTGATTTTCGATATGGTTTTCTATGTTTGCAATCTGCGTTTGTACATTCCATATATTTACCATATGGACCCATTTTAAAAATCATGTCAGAACCGCATTTTTCACATTTTTCTTCACAAATTTCAGGTTCTTTATTTTCTTCATCAGTTTCTTCAGATAAAGCATTTAACGACATCATAGTCTTACAATCAGGATAACCGGAACAGCCCAAAAATTGAGTACCGAATTTACTTGTTCTTAAAACCATTGGTTTTCCGCAATTAGGACATTTAATTTTACTTTCAATGCTAACCCTTTCACCGGTTTGCAATGCTTTATTAACTTCAATAATAAACGGATCATAGAATTCTTGCAAAACATCATTCCAGATTAATTTCTTTTCGGCAATCTGGTCAAGTTTAGTTTCCATGCCTGCTGTAAATTTATAATCCATAATATCCGCAAATTGGGCAACAAGCTGTTTTGAAACAGTTCTGCCCAAAAGTGTTGGATGAAGAGCTTTATCCTTTTTCTCAACATATTTTCGGGTTTGAATAACAGTAATAATTGTGGCATAAGTAGACGGACGTCCAATTCCATGTTCTTCCAAAGCTTTTACAAGAGAAGCTTCATTATATCTTGGAGGCGGTTGTGTAAAATGCTGTTTCGGATCAACTTTTTTACATTTAACCTTATCACCTTGTTCTAAATCAGGAATTTTTGCTTCGGCAGCTTGTTCTTCTTCATCAGCATCATTATAAACTTTCAAGAAACCGTCAAAAGTCACTTTACTTGTTCCGGCTTTAAGGGTATAATCACCTGCTGTAATTTCAACAGTTTTATTTGCAACGTCAGCTGGAGTCATCTGAGAAGACATAAATTTTTCCCAGATTAACTTATACAATCTATATTGGTCATTATCAAGATACTGTTTTATACTGTCAGGAGTTCTCTCAGGATAAGACGGACGAATAGCTTCGTGCGCATCTTGAACATTTTGTTTTCCCTTAGTATAAATATTAGGTTTTTCAGGGTAATATTTTTCCCCGTAATTTCCTAGGATGAAATCTTTTGCCATGCTTTGAGCATCATCAGAAACACGAACACTATCTGTTCTCATATAAGTAATCAAACCAACAGGAGTTCCGTCAATTTCCATACCTTCATATAATTTTTGAGCAACCTGCATTGTTTTTTGAACACCAAAACCTAACTTAGAACTTGCTGCCCTTTGCAAAGTTGAAGTTATAAAAGGAGCTGTCGGCTTACGTTTAGTCGATTTTTTAGTAACTTTGGTAACATCAAAATCTGAAGGATAACCGGTTAAAAAGTCAACAATTTTCTGCGCTTCATCCTTATTTTTGATATTTTTATCAACAGCTTTACCTTTAATTTTTGAAAGTTCAGCTTCAAATGTTTTACCATCTTTTTCTAAATTTGCGTGAATTGACCAGTATTCTTGAGGTACAAAAGCTTCGATTTCCTCTTCGCGTTCACAAATCATTCGAAGAGCAACTGATTGAACGCGGCCGGCAGAAAGGTTTCTATTTCCAATTTGTTTCCACAATACAGGTGAAAGCTTAAAACCTACAAGTTTATCCAAAATCTGTCTTGTTTGCTGAGCTTGAACCATATCCATATCTATACTGCGAGGATTATCAACTGAATATTTTACAGCCTTTGGAGTGATTTCATTAAATACGATTCTCAAAATTTTATCATCGGGCACATTCAACAATTGACGAACATGCCATGCAATAGCTTCCCCTTCGCGGTCAGGGTCGGATGCAAGATAGACTTTATCAACTTTTTTTGCCATGTCGTTCAATTTTTTAACTACAGCCTGCTTACCTGGAATTACTTCAAACTTAGGTTCAAAATGATTATTAACATCAAAACCCAAATTCTGAGTTGCAGGATCTTTTGCCGGCAAATTTCTAACATGCCCGAAACTTGCCTCAATTTGAAAACTATCTCCCAAAATCTTTCTGATAGTTTTAGATTTTGCAGGAGACTCAACTATTACCAGTGATTTTTCTTTTTTATTTGATGTCTTTTTTACTTCAGCTGCCATTATATTTTCCTGTATCTATCCCCGTCAACCTGTTTAATTATGCCTTTAAGCTCCATTGTTGTCAAGTAGGTCAACAAATTTTCAATGCTTAATTTTGTAAATGCTTGAAGCTCATCAACACATTTATCCTCAATTTCAAGTGCCTCATAAATTCTTTTTTCATCTTCGCTCAAATCCGGTAATTCAAATAAACTTTGCTGTTCAAGTTGGATTTCCCAGCCAAGTGTTTCCAAAATATCATCCGCACAAGTTACAAGTGCCGCCCCATTTTTAAGCAGTTTATAAATTCCTTCTGTATTAGGGTTTGTAATTAAACCGGGAATGCACATCAATTCTCTGCCCTGTTCTAAAGTTAAATTCGAAGTTATCAATGCTCCGCTTTTTAATGAAGCTTCTGCAACAAGTGTTCCATAACTTAAACCGGATACAATTCTGTTACGCTGAGGGAATCTAAATTGCAAAGGCTGAAATGTCGGATAATACTCGGTTAAAATTGCGCCATTACCATTTTCAATCTTTTTATACAATTCTTTATTAGCAGCAGGGTATGTAAAATCGAAACCGCTTGCAATAACACCAATAGTTTTTAAATTATTTTCAAGAGCTGTAACATGTGCCGTTGTATCAATACCGGATGCTAAGCCAGAAACTATACAAATATCAGTTGATGCTAAACCGCTTAAAATTTTAACGAGTGCATCTTTAGCATACGAAGTTGCACGTCTTGAACCAACTACTGCTAAGGTTTTCTCAAGATTACAATCGAATAAATTCCCTTTATAATATATAACAGACGGCGGATTATCTATATTTCGGAGCATCAACGGATACTTCTCATTATCAAAGGTTAAAAATTTTATTCCTCTATCGATAACATCTTGGTAAACTTTGTCAATATTAACTTTATCGCGCATACGCAAAAAGTTTTCCGCTTTTTTTACACTAAGTCCGTCAATTCCTGATAAATCATTAGCATTAAATGCTTGTTCAATATCGCCAAAATAATTGTACAGTCTTTGAATAAAAGAGCTGTCGATCTGTTCTATAGAAGATAGTGCTATCCAATATTTATCCATTATTTTTTTTCTTTATTCTCTCTATCAAATTTTTAATATTTGCTGATTCTTCTTTTGCAATATCAAGTTCTAAGTAGTCCTCAAAATATTCAATTGCATCTTCATAATCTCCGCGGGCAAGAAAAAGTATTGCTGCTTTTTTATAAGCAGGTGCAAAATTTTCATTTCTTGCAATAGCTTTCAAAAAATTCGAAAGCGCTTTGTCCACTTCATTATTAGCCTCGTATGCTTCTCCTAGATAATAATAAATCCATGGATTTTCACTTTTATATTCAAGGACATTTTCAAAATTTTCTATTGCACAGTCATAATTTCCCAATTCAAAATGTACTCTTGCTAAATCATAATAAACATCATAATTATCGGGCTGTTTTTCTAAAATATATTCTAATTCATCAATAGCCAAATCCAATCTCGCATCTTCCATATAAAACCTTGCAAGATAATGACGCAAAACTAAATTATCGGGAACTTCACCGGCACCGCGCGACACAAGTTCAATACCTTTTCCCATTTCTTTTCTCCGGTAATAAATATCTGATAAATTTATATAAACCTGAACCATTTTTGGATCAAGTGCCTGCGCTTTCAGATATAATTCTTCAGCCTTATCATAATCACCTAAATTCGCATAACAAAGAGCAATATTATTATATAATTCAGCACTTTCAGGACAAGTTTCTAAAACTTTGCTAAATTCATCAATTGCTTCATTATATTTTCCGTTATTATAAAATTCTAATGCTTTATCAGTATTTATCATAATCCTAACCCTATTCCTTCATCATTATTATTACTGCCTGAACCAATATTTTTGATTACTGTTCTTGTATTTCCATCTGCATGAAAATCTTTAGGATTCATTGTCATTTTAATTTTATCTGCAAAAATTGTTCTTACACCTTGAGTAATACTTGAACGTCCGCTAAAATAAACTTCATTTGGTTTACCTTCTTTATTAGGATAAACAGTAATTTTTGGTCCGACCGCATAATAATCCTGATACCAAACTCTTACATTTCCGGATGCATTAAAAATATTTTTATCCTGAACATATTCCTGACGTCTTGATTTTAACACAAGTTTTGTTCCATCATCCATTAACGCATTAGAAGTTGTATTACCAACAGCTGTCAAAACTTTTGTTCCGGCATTGTAATAAAAATTATCCGCAAAAGATTCATTGCCGCCCTGTTGTTTAATTCTTGCATTGCCCATAAGTTCAATATCTTTTAAATCACCATTTTTGTCAGTTTTAACTTTCGCTTTATCAGAAAAAGTTTCTAATTCTTTATATAAAATTGTAACAGCCCCGTTTGCAGTCATAATGCCGGTCTTTGTATCATATTCCTGTTCATCAGCATTTATCACAACAACCGGTGTTTTACCTTCAAAAACAATTGACTGAGTGTCACCCTGAGCTTTTACAACTTTTGTAATTAATGAAAGTTTTAAAATATTTGCTTTAACTTCTCTTTTTTTATTCTTTTTGATTTCAAATGCATAAGGTTTGTCATAAAAAGTTGCAGTGTCAAGCTTTTGATTGCCGTCCATACTAACATCGGCCGATTCTCCAACAACTTTCAAATCATCAATTTGAACTTTTACATCTCCATCAAATTTTATTTTATTTTCACTTTCTGTGTAACTTTGAGTCTTTGATTCAATAACCAAATCTGATGCTTGAACCATTAAAAAGCCCGCAGCCATTAAAGTTATAGTTAATAATATCTTTTTCACTTTATCTCCTTGTCGTCATAGACTTTTGAAACAGCATTACCAATAATTTTAAATCTATCATAATCCGGACTTATTTCAACCTTGTCAGCAGTTGCAATAAATTCACTTTTTCTTGTAATTTTTACATTTCCCTGCGCAACAATAGGAATATCTTTTCCTGACCATTCAAGTTTATTTGCGCGTAAAGTTGTTAAATCTTTCAAAACAATAAATGTGTCTTCATAAAGAATAATTTGTCCCTTTTTCTCATTATAAGTACCTTTTGAAGATTCAAAACTCATTGAGACTTCATTTTCATTATCATAAAAATTTCCGACAACATTGTTTAATATTGCGATACCGTTTTTACTGTCATAATTACCAGTTTCGCCATAAATTTCCCAATATTTTTTTTCATCTTTAGTTTCAGTAAGAATAATACCGTGAATTAAAGCTTCCTGTCTATCTTGATCTGTTTGCAGCTGACTGCGGTTGAAGTTATGTGTAATAACTCCGGCTGAGACAAAAGCCCACAGCAATAATCCGACGATAACCGAAAAACCGCCAAGATAAGCTTTCTGTTTCTTACTTAAATTTTTAAATTTTTCCTTCAAGTCCATATATACATATTTTAGCATGAAAACAAGATTGAATGTAAAACTTTAACTTATATGAATAAAAAAAAGAGCTGAATTGCTTCAGCCAATATTTTTTGGTGAAAAAATATTTAAATTATGCCATATAGTCTGTTTTAAAGACATTATGAGCAAAACCTGCAAAAAATCCGACACCTGCACCAGCAACTAAAAATGGTACTACCGGACGAATATATTTTATCATCATATGATATCCTATACCCCAACGCTTAAACATTTCTTTAGATGAGTTATTAACATCTCTGATAATTGCTCTGAATTCTTTTGCATTAGCGGATTTTTCACCGCCTAATTTGCTAACTCTGTTTTTGATATAATTATCAGTAAATGCATTTTTATCTTTAGATTCAATCATTTTAACAAAAGTATCCTGAGCTTTTGTCATTTCAGGCATTTCTTTAAACTCTTGAACTTTAGCTTTATTAGTAACTTTTCGGCAATAATTAATTAAAACTTTACGATTAAAAGTATCTTCCTGTTTGGTAACAGGCCACAAATATTTAAAAGCATAACCGCCGGCAGCGCCTAAAGCTGTTGATTTCATTACTGTATATAAATGTGAATTATCATTTTGTTTTACTGCACTAATTGTCATAGAAAAATCCTTTACAATTCTTACCTCTACAACGTCTCCTTGACTGAATTTTTAAATTCAGTTTAAGAAATAAATATGGCAGATTTACACTTAAATATTTTGAACTTCTTTCCCGTGAAAACGACATGGCTCAAAACTGAGTAATTAAATCCACAACGGATTTTAACACATAATTACTTTTTTGTCAATACTTTTATTAAATTTAGTAACAGCATGACAACTACAATAGCTACGATACAAATAAAATATTGCCTGATTGTCGCGCCGCCGGTAATTAATACGGCTAATCCACCTGCGATAATCGCCACAGATGTAAGAATTACAACTGTTTTTTTCTGTGAAAATCCGGCATGAAGCAATTTATGATGGATATGTTCTGCATCAGCAACAAATGGAGATTTACCTTTTGCAATTCTTCTCAAGGATGAAAATGTGATATCCATAATTGGCACAGCAAGAACCAAAAATGGAAGCAAAATTGCAAGTGTTGCCGCTTTCATAACCCCGGTAATTGATATTGCTGCAAGTAAAAATCCTGAAAATAATGCTCCGCTGTCACCCATAAAGATTTTGGCAGGATTAAAGTTATATGTCAAAAACGCCATCATAGAACCGGCAAGAATAAAACCTATTAATGCACTTATAGGATTTGGCGGATTCATGGCAACAGCGATAATTGCAAGAGTTACGGCATTTACGGTTACAACAGAGCCTGCAAGCCCATCAACTCCATCAATAAAATTAAAAGCATTAGAAATACCAACTATCCATAACAAAGTTATCGGATAAGAGAAAATACCTATATCACCAATAAAAGGAATTGTATTTATCTGAACACCTAAAAGGTAAACTAATGTTGCAATTGCAATTTGTAAAAACAATTTAAATTTAGCATTCAAATTATAAATATCGTCAACAAGTCCAAGCAAAAACATCAATGAACCGCCGAGCAAAATACCTGATAATAGACTTCCGTAAGGATAATAACTCATAAAAACAAGGCATAAAAAAGTAAGCATTGTGCTTGCCCAAATTGCAACACCGCCAATACGGGAAATTGGTTTGGTGTGGATTTTTCGTTCATTAGGGACATCAACAAGTCCTTCTTTTTTGGAAAAACTGATAACAAGAGGTACAAGGCAAACCCCGATAAGGTATGCAATTACCGTTCCTATTACATGTGCATGGTTGAGTTTTATAAGCATAATTATTTTTCCTTATAAGAAACTCTGAGGTCAAGATGGCATGAGGACAGGCTGATTTCGGTCAGTTACACTTATTATGTTTATAGCTTGCCTTCTTGCCCTCCTGACTTCAGTTCCTCTACTATTGATAAATCGGATATTTTCTACAAAGTTTAAGAGATCTTTCTCTCAAATTTTGCAATCCCAATTCATTATCTGACGAAAATATTGCAGATGCAATAATTTTTGCAACTTCAATCATATCATCTTCTTTAAAGCCGCGTGTTGTAACTGCCGGAACACCTAATCTTATGCCGCTTGTAACAAATGGACTTTGCGGGTCATTTGGTACAGTATTTTTATTTGCCGTAATTCCGACACGTTCCAAAACATTCGCCATGTCTTTTCCTGTTTTGCCGGTTTTTCTTAAATCAAGTGTCATCAGATGATTTTCTGTCATGCCGCCGACAATATCCATGCCTTCATCCATCAAACCTTGTGCAAGAGCTTTTGCATTTTTAAGAATTTGTTCACCGTATATTTTAAATTCAGGCTGAGAAGCTTCATATAACGCAACAGCTTTACCAGCAATAATATGCTCTAAAGGTCCGCCTTGCATGCCTGGAAAAATTGCTTTATCTATACCTTGAGCATGCTCCTCGTCACACATAACAATACCGCCTCTAGGGCCTCTTAAAGATTTGTGTGTTGTTGTTGTTACGAATTGAGCATAACCCGCAGGAGACGGATGCAAGCCTGTTGCAACAAGCCCTGCAATATGCGCAATATCCGCTAACAAATACGCGCCAACTTCATCTGCAATTTCTCTAAACTTTTTAAAATCAATGATTTTTGAATAATTACTTGCACCGCAAATAATCAATTTCGGCTGATGCTCATGAGCCATTTGACGAACATTTTCATAATCTATATTACCGTTTTCATCAACACCGTAACTTTTTACATCAAAATAAAGCCCAGAAAAATTAACCGGAGACCCATGAGAAAGGTGTCCTCCGTTTGACAAATCCATACCTAAAACTTTATCACCCGGTTTTAAAAGATACATAAACACAGCCATATTTGCCTGAGCACCACTGTGAGGCTGAACATTCGCATGAGCCATACCAAATAGTTCACACGCTCTTTTTTGACAAATTTCTTCAATTACATCTACATGCTCACATCCGTTATAAAATCTTTTATGCGGCTTCCCTTCTGCATATTTGTTTGTCAAAACACTGCCGCAAGCCTCCATTACAGCACGCGATGTAATATTTTCAGATGCAATAAGTTCAATTGTATTCTGCTGTCTGTCAAATTCTTTTTCAATCTGTTCAGCTACAAGCGGATCAACTTTTTTTATATTTTCCAAATTCATTTTTCACCCTCCCTAATCTTTTTTTGATTATAAATGAAAATAAATTTATTGCCAATTTGTTAAGTTTACTAACAATATTACAAATTACCATCTCAACCAATTGAGAAACTCAACAATTTATAAAAACATTAATTTAGGGAGGAAAATAATGAACAGAGTATTAATTACCGGAGCCATATCAGGTATAGGACTGGCAACATCAATTTATTTTTTACAAAAAAACTGGACAGTAATTATGGCTGACAAAAATACAGATAATGAAATAATGAACCAGATTAAAGAAATATTTGATAAGCAAATTATGTTTATTAAAACTGATGTTAGTAAAGAAAATGAAATAAAAAATTTATACAATAAAATCCATTCGAATTACGGAGGAATAGATTGCATAGTTAACAACGCGGGAATAATAACTCATGGTCTGCTTCATGAAACATCTGAGAAAATTTGGGATGAAATAATGAATACAGATGTTAAATCAATTTATTTTACAACAAAATATTTCATAAAAGACATGATTAATAATGACGGAGGTACTATTGTAAATACAGCATCAATATCAGGGATTTCCGGAGATTACGAAATGCCTGTATATAATGCTGCAAAAGGTGCAATTGTTAACCTTACAAGAGCTATGGCACTTGATTATGCAGAATTTAATATAAGAGTTAACAGTATATGTCCTGCCGCCGTAAGAACACCGATGTTAAATCCTGATAATATTCCTAAATACGCTGCTGCGAATCCCCTAAAAAGAATATGTGAACCGGAAGAAGTTGCAAAAGCAATTTATTTCCTTGCAAGTTCAGAATCAAGTTACTGTAACGGTGTAAATCTTCCTGTAACAGGAGGACTTGATATTTATTCAGGCCAGCCAAGATAAGGAGACAAAATGAGTTATAAAATTTCAGTTATTGTACCTGTATATAATGTAGAAAATTATCTTTCAAAATGTATTGAAAGCATTATAAATCAATCGCTAAAAGATATAGAGATTATTTGCATAAATGATGGTTCTAAAGATTCTTCAAAAGAAATTCTTGAAAAATACCAATCTGAAGATGAAAGAATTATAATCCTTAATAAATCCAATGCCGGTTACGGAGCAGCATGCAATTATGGTTTGAAATTGGCAAAAGGTGAATACATAGCTATTGTAGAACCGGATGATTTTATTGATTCAAATATGTATAATGATCTATATAATCTGGCTAAATCTCAAAATGCTGACATTGTTAAATCATCATATTATGAATACAGAGATGAAAATAAACAAAAAGATATAAAAAAAATAAATTGGACAAATGACTATGAAATGCCGAATTACCCTTTTAAAATTGAGGAATGTCCGCAATTTTTATATTTTCATCCAAGCATATGGTCCTGTATATATAAAAACAGTTTTTTAAAAACAAACAATATAAATTTTGTTGAACCCAAAGGCGCCGGCTGGGCTGATAATCCTTTTCAAGTTAAAACACTATGTTCTGCAAAAAAAATTCTGTACACCGATAAAGCATACTATTATTACAGAATTACAAATCCAAATTCTTCAAGCACCGTTGTTAATATCAATAATCCATTTGACAGAAGTAATGAAATTCATGAGTATTTAGAAAAAAATAATATAAAAAACGAAAATTTACTAGCTCATTTATACAAAAGAGAATTCAGTTATATTGATATCGTACTTTCTTGTATTACGCCTGATATGATAAACTTTGCCTACAAAAAAATCTTAAATCTTCTAAACAGAATGGATAAAAATATTATAAATAATAATCAATTTATAAATTCATACGAAAAACAAACTTTTGAAAATTGCCGCTCTCTGGATGGATTGATTTCTAAAATGCAAGAAGTTAAACAACGCTCCGGAAATATAGCAGTAAAAGCCATCATGACTTAGTATAAAATTTACGTTACAAAATAATAATTTATCGTTACAATTGTAGTTTTTTCTAATTTATCGTGTATAATATTGATTGAAATTGAATATGTGTATAAATTACAATTAATATTTATGGGAGAATAAAATGACAGAAACATTAGCAGAAAAAAAGATTTACCCCTCTACAGAATTTGTTAGCGGTAAATGGAACAAAGAAATCAATGTTAGAGATTTCATTCAACGTAACTACACTCTTTACGAAGGTGATTCAAGCTTCTTAGCAGGTCCTACAGAAGCTACATCAAAATTATGGCAGGAATGCTGTGATTTATTTAAAAAAGAACGCGAAAACGGCGGTGTTGTTGATATGGATACAAAAATTGTATCTTCAATTACATCTCACAGCGCAGGATATATTGATAAAAGCTTAGAAACTATTGTAGGCTTACAGACTGATGCTCCTCTTAAACGTTCAATGCAGCCGTTTGGCGGGATTAGAATGGCAGAAGGTGCTTGCAAATCTTATGGATACGAAGTTGATTCTGAAATTTCTGAAATCTTTACAAAATATAGAAAAACACACAACCAAGGCGTATTCGATGCTTATACTCCGGAAATGAGAAAAGCACGTCACGCAGCTATTTTAACAGGTCTTCCTGATGCATATGGCAGAGGCCGTATCATTGGCGACTACAGAAGAATTGCACTTTATGGTATTGACAGACTTATTGAAGATAAAAAAGAACAGCATGCTTCTATTGACGGTGAAATGACTGCTGAAAAAATTCAATTAAAAGAAGAACTTGCTGAACAAATCAGAGCATTAAATGAAATGGCTCAATTAGGCGAAATTTACGGATTTGATATCCGAAAACCAGCAAGAAATGCTAAAGAAGCTATTCAATGGTTATATTTCGGGTACCTTTCTGCCGTAAAAGAACAAAACGGCGCAGCAATGAGTATCGGTAGAACTTCTACTTTCTTAGATATCTTCATCGAAAGAGATTTAAAAGAAGGTATTATCACAGAATCTGAAGCTCAAGAAATGATCGACCATTTCATCATGAAATTAAGACTTGTAAAATTTGCTAGAACACCTGAATATAATGCATTATTCTCAGGCGATCCGACTTGGGTAACAGAATCAATCGGCGGTGTTGGTGTTGACGGTCGTCCTTTGGTTACTAAAAACTCTTTCAGATATTTACATACATTAGAAAATATCGGTACATCTCCTGAACCAAACCTTACTGTTTTATGGTCAAAAAGATTACCGCATAACTTTAAACAATATTGTGCACATATTTCTATCACAACTTCATCTATTCAATACGAAAATGATGATATGATGAGAGTTACACATGGTGATGATTACGCTATCGCTTGTTGTGTATCATCAATGGTTGTCGGTAAAGAAATGCAGTTCTTCGGAGCTCGTGCAAACCTTGCAAAATGCTTACTTTATGCAATTAACGGCGGTGTTGATGAAAGATTAAAAGAACAAGTCGGACCTCAATACAGACCTATTACTTCTGAATATTTAAATTATGATGAAGTTATGGAAAGATTTGATTCTATGATGGAATGGCTTGCAGGTCTTTACGTAAATACTTTGAATGTAATTCATTATATGCACGACAAATATTGTTATGAAAAAGCTCAAATGGCTTTACATGACAGAGATGTAAAAAGATACTTTGCAACAGGTATTGCTGGTTTGTCTGTTGTAGCCGATTCATTATCTGCTATTAAATATGCAAAAGTTAAAACAATCAGAGATGAAAACGGTATTGTTGTTGATTATGAAGTTGAAGGCGACTTCCCTAAATATGGTAACAATGATGATAGAGTTGATGAAATGGCTGTTAATCTGGTTAAAACATTTATGGCTAAAATTAGAAAACACCACACATACAGAAACTCAATACCTACAATGTCAATTTTAACAATCACATCAAACGTTGTTTACGGTAAGAAAACCGGTAACACACCTGATGGAAGAAAAATGGGTGTTCCTTTAGCTCCTGGAGCTAACCCAATGCATGGACGTGACCAAAATGGTGCAGTTGCATCACTTGCGTCAGTAGCAAAACTTCCGTTTAATGATTCACAAGACGGTATTTCAAATACCTTCTCAATTATCCCGAATGCTTTAGGTAAAGATGAAGTATTTATGGGTGATCTAAGCGTAAGCTTTGATCCGGGATGTTGTGAAGCGAGTTTAAATTAATGATTAAGGAGAATAAATTATGACAACTACTATGCAAGAAGAAAATTTAATAAATCTTTTAGACGGATACGTTGAAAAAGGCGGACACCACCTTAATGTAAATGTATTCAATAGAGAAACATTGTTGGATGCTCAAGCACATCCTGAAAAATATCCACAATTAACAGTTAGAGTTTCTGGATATGCAGTTAATTTCATCAAATTAACAAAAGAACAGCAAGATGATGTTATATCAAGAACATTCCATAATGCAATGTAATTAAAATAAATTGATAATCAAAAGCCGGTATTTTTACCGGCTTTTTTTATAATAAATATTATCCGACCCTGCGGCTCGACCCGCCACATTAGGTTTTGTAAAAACTTGATAGTATTAGAAAATTTTCCCTCTCCAAGGGAGAGGGTTAGGGAGAGGGGTTAAATACTTTCCCTCTACCGTTGGGAGAGGG
>CATLEG010000027.1 GCA_949915775.1 uncultured Candidatus Melainabacteria bacterium
ATTTAGTTGCAATTATAGGTACAATTTTATCAATAATTACTCTTGTTTCTGTTAGAGTCTTCGAAAAAAATATTCTTATTTCTAGTACAAAAAATACGAAACGTTTGAAAGTTAATATATCTTGTATAAATGAAAAATCTGAAGATATTTATAATTATCTGGTGGAAAATTATACACATTTACGTGAAATTTCAAAGAAATTAAATAAACAGGATGAAAATTTAACTAAAATCAATGTAATTCTTGACGTTGTTGGTAAAAAACCTATTCAGACAATGTACAAAGCTTTCCAAAAAATTGAAGGTATAGAATCTATTTCAATACAAGAATTTATTGACTAAATTTTTTCAATAAACTGGAAGAATTTGATTGATTAGCCGGAGCTTGCGGCACTTGAGTAGTTTGTTTTGCCGGTTCGATATCTGCGTAATATCTTGGATCTTCAAGTCCTTCTATCGCTTTCATTACACCAAGTCTACCTGCTTTAAGCTGAATATCTGCAAGCCATGATTCAATAGCATATGTTAATGCAAGTGTGAATACTGCCCAAGAAATACCAGCCGCTGCAATTGCTTTTTCCAAGCCTGGTGTCATAAATATTTTACCAACTTTGCCCGAACGAAGAAGTTGTAAAAATTCATCAGGATGTGTTTGCATTTCTTCTACAATTTTATTCCAGATTTTTTGAGATTCTGCTTTTGGAATATTGTCAAAGATTTTTTCAAGTTTTGGAATAATTTCAAGTAATGTTTTCTTGTC
Source organism: uncultured Candidatus Melainabacteria bacterium (assembly GCA_949915775.1). GTDB lineage: Bacteria > Cyanobacteriota > Vampirovibrionia > Gastranaerophilales > Gastranaerophilaceae > Stercorousia. Next base: position 760 of record CATLEG010000027.1, read on the forward strand.
CATACTGCTGAATTTAATCCGTTCAACATACATTGCAAAATCATCATCAGACATATTTGTAATTTTATTTTTAAATCTGTTTAGTACAGCTTTTGGACTTCTATCCGGCAAGAATTTTTTAACGTCTTGGAATTTTAGATTTTTAATACTTTCTAATGTTTCTTTTGATGATTCGAGAGTTATTTTTCCATCTTTTGGAACTTTTATGCCAAGTTTTTCAAGTTGAGCTAATTCTTTTTGATGGTTTTGTAAAATATCTGAACCTATTAATTCAAATTCTTTCATTAATGCTTTTAATTGCGGATATTTGTTAACCATTTCAGGAATTTCATTAAATTTAGCTTTTGCTTTATTAATTGATTCAATAACAGTAACCATATTCTTTTGAGAGAATAATGCATTTACTGCATTTTCTATATTATACCTTTCAACTTGTGTTTTTATATCTTCTATATTTTTGATAATTTTTTCAAATTCAGCTTTATCAACTTTTCCTGCAAGAATTGGTATTTCATCAATTTTAGAAACCATTTCTTTCAATTTGTCTGTATTTATTTTCTTAACACGATTTTGGAAATTGGCATAAAGTTTATCTAAGGATTTACTATATTCTTCATAGGTTTTATTATTCGCATTCAAGCTCTTTATCGCAGAGTTAATAAACTTATAAGCTTTTTGGTAGCGTTCTTCGCCCATTGTTTTGATTGATTGCGGATTTGTAATTATATCTAAAATGTCTGCTCTTGCCTCTGGAGAGTTAACATTCCGATTGAACATAGAAATTATATCATCCAATTTTTCTGCAAGTTTTGGATTAACAACCTTTAATTTGTCTCCTATTTCATAACTTAATTGGCTTAAAAGTTTTCTTTGAGCTTCATTGTCAAGCTTTCTGAATTCAGTTGTAGTATTTTTTATATTTTGGAATATTTTTGAGATTATAGTTGCAGTGCCGTCATTTTGAAGGTCGACGCCTTTAATCAAAGTTCCTATTGGTTTTTGATGAACATTTGTGTTTTGAACAGTTTTAGAAACATTGTCAGCTACATTATTTAGATATTTTTTAAACCATTTTGATTTCATTCTTTCGCTTGATTTGCTGAAGAAACCTGTTATTTTGTTTAAAACTTTTGCCGCAGAAAGTTTGCCGCGTTTTATTTGAATTCCGGCAATGATAAATGGAGATGCCAATGCCGCCAAACCTCCATACATAACAAACGGCTGAGCAATATCAATTGCAGCTTCTGTTGATTCAGAATATGTTTGAGAATTGTCATCTACTTTTTCAAAAGTATTGAATAATTTTCGCTGTAAGTTTTTAGCTTCTCTAAGCTGTTCATCTGTTATTTCTTGTTTTTGTAATTGTTCGTTTAGAACTTGTTTTTCTTTGTATTCGAGCTTTTTGTATTTTTCGTAAGCCCAATATTGTTTCATTACTGTCGGAATGAACATTATTATTTCTTTTACTTTAGAGATACCTTTTTTATTAGACTTAACGTCTTTAACTTCGTTATAATCATCTTCTGTGTAACCTATAAAGTTTCTTGGATCTTTTTCAAGTTCACGTTTTGCGGTGTATCTTCCGGCTCTTGCTGCTGATTTTTGAAGTTTTAAACCAATCATTAAGCCGGCAATTGATGTTACAAATGCACCGACAGCTCCAATTATACCTTTTTTACCCCAAGGATGAGCTAATAGTGCAGATATTACTCTTTTTGATTTCTTAATAATATCTCTTTGTTTATGTTTTACTTCTTTAACTCCGGTTTCTATGTTAATCGAAGGCTTTTTGCGCAAATCTCGCATATATGAATCGAAGAATTTGCCCCATTTGAAATGGATAGTTTTTCCGCTTTCTTTACCTTTTTTGAGGTCTGCGTATAAATTTTTAGTTTCTTCTGAATCGTTTTGAGAAACTTTTTTATCGATGTATTTTTCAATTACTCCGAATTTATTAAGAACCCAGCCAACAGCTCCGCCTATTGCAGCACCTAAAAATGGTGTTCCATTAATAATTACTTCGGCGGCAACTTCCATATTTTGAGAATATTTTTCAGCTTCGTTATTTATTATTCTTACAGTTCGTTGAATTACTTCTTGATCTTGTTTTGCGCATTTTAATTCTTCAGGAGTAAGTTCTTGAGTAACAATTTTTGATTCATCTTTATCATTTTTGATAGACTGTTTATAGGCTTTTCTATCTTTAAAAAGATTTATGATGCTTTTAAACATACCGGTTTGAAGTTTTTCTTTTTTCTTTTCTTTCAATAATTCGGGATGTTTTTGAATTTCTTCTTTAGCTTTTGCAATTTGTTCCGGAGTGTATGTAACAAATGCTTTTGGATTTTTTAAAGATTCACGAGCCTGATAACGTGCAATTTTGGAACTGTCCACTTGAAGTTTTGCAGCATAAATATTGGCACCGATAAATGATGCTAAAGTTGCAGCTCCAACTGCTAGCCAGCCAAATGTGTTTGCTCTTTTGTATTTTGCTATTTCTTTTTCAAATTGTTTAAATACTTTTGTAGCTTCAGATTTGAGCTGTGAATTTTTAATTCGTTTGATTTCTCTTTTGTTTGTTAAATCGTAATATGAAAATCCGTTATTTATGTTATTATTATGATTAAATTCTCTGATTTTTTCTACTAATTCTTTATTTGCAGCATTTTCAGCATATTTTTGTTCAATATTATAAATTTGTTTGTAATTCTTTTTGAGGTTTAGTTTATAATTAATACCCAATGCCGCAAGAAAACCTAATGTCGGGGCTATCCCAACAATCGGTTCAGTTGCTGTTTCAACGTTTTCAGCAACGCTTTCGGAGTGATTATCCATAATATCAACAACATCAATAATGTTTTCGCCTAATGCTTTTGCTTTTGCAATTTCGGCATCTGAATATTGACGGCGTTTATATAATTCTTCGCGTCGAGCCTGTTCATCTTTTTGATTTGTTTCCCATTGCTTAAATCTATCTTTGTTTTTAGCAATTTGTGATAGCGAATTAAAAAAGTCCATAATTTTTCCCTATATAAATATAAAAACATACGAGAAAAAATTTTTGCTTATTTGTTAATTTTTGTAAATCGGTAAAACTATTTCAAATTCTGTAATTTCGGGTGTTGATTTAGTTAATTTTAATTCTGCATTTTGAGCTTTTAAATTGTTTGCACAGATATGCAAACCAAGACCGTTTCCTGTTGATTTTGTTGTAAAACCTTCTTCAAATATTAATTGTTGTTTTTCCGGCGAAATTTGAGAGCCGTTATTTGCGATTTTTATTACTGCTAAAGAACCCTCTCCCCCAGCCACAAGAGAGTCCAGTGAAACTTTTATTTCACCTTTATCATTAATTGCTTCTATTGCATTTTTTATTATGTTTACGATACAGGCTAAGAATTTATTCTCATCAATATAAACAGGGGCTGTGACTTTTAAATCACTTTTTATTTTTATATCTTTTTCACAGATATAAACTTTGGAAAGCTCTATTCCTTCCTCTAAAACAGTTTTAATATCGTATTTTGCAGGAGAAAAATTGTCTAAAGATTTTAAATCAATAAGACAATTGTTCATTATTTTTAAGGATTTGTTTATGCAATATAATGCATTTTCTATTGAATCATTTTTTGTTCCTGTTTTTTCAAGATTCTTTTTTATAATTTGTGTATACAATTCGCAAATTGATATGTGATTTCTGATTTCGTGTGCGATACATCTTGATTGTTCATATTTTATATTGTTCATATTTATCCTCATATAGCATAAAGGCTCAGCATATCGCCGAGCCTTTTCAACTTTTTCGGGTTTGAATTATACAGCGATTTTATGTCTTTTAAATCCGTTATTTAAAGCGTAAAGAACGGCTTGAGTTCTGTCGTTAACTTGTAGTTTCTGGAAGATGTTGTTAACGTGGGTCTTTACTGTAGTTTCCGAAATAAATAATTTTCCTGCAATACCCTTGTAGTTATTACCCTGTGTAAGTAAATCCAATACTTCTTCTTCTCTTGATGTCAAATAGGTAAGTAGATTTTCTTCTGCTGATACAGTTTGTTCTTCTTTGAATGAACGTTGAAAATATTCGAAAAATCTTGAAGTAAGAGCTGTTGGAAGATAAATTTTGCCTGCTGCAACTTCATCCATAGCATAAATTAATTGAGCGGAAGCCATAGTTTTTAGAACATAACTTTTTGCCCCTAATTTCATAGCTCTGAAAATTAAATCTGCATCATCATAACCGCTTAAACAGATTACTCTGATTCCTAAATCAAGTTTTTCTATCTCTTGAATGGCTTGTAAGCCATCTTTTTCTGGCATATTTACATCCATTAATATTAAATCGGGACGATATTTTTTAGCAAGATTAATTCCCATAGATGCACTTGTTGTAGTTGCCACTACATCATAACTGCTTTCAAGTGTAATTAATTCTTTTACACCTCTCAAGTGATCTGCGTTATCATCAATTAATAATACTCTTGCTTTTCTTTTGAACTCTCTCATTTTATCATCTCCCTGTTTTTAGTTCCCTCTACACTATAAATACTACTACTTTTAGATGGTTCTTTTCATCCATGCCTTGATTGATATTGACATATTGTGGGTTTGAGAATTTGTCTTACATCTTTGGATTGATAAAATACCTCAACCATGCTCTACATCATGCTTTTGCATGAGATGTCCGCATGGATGATTTTCAAATCGTCTAATCTATTTGAATTAATATTCTTGTGGTATAATTGAACTTATAAATCAGTATATGTGTTGAGATTCTTCGCCATACAAGTCATTCTGAGCGAAGCGAAGAATCTCTGAATTTTGGCTCAGAATGACGATAGGAGAAAATTCATGAGTATTTTAATGTTTTTGATTGGTTTTTTAATCGGTGCTTTGTGCGTATTTATTCCGTTCAAAGTTATAAATAAAAATAGTAAAGCGTCACAGGATATGATGCTTGAGCATATGAAATTATATTTTGAAAATACTGCTAACAAGATTTTCAAAGAAAGTTCGTCTGAATTATCTGAACATAATAAAGAAAAGTTAGAGGAATTTTTTAAACGTTTTCGAGAACGTATTGAAGATTTTGAAAAACGTGCAGAAGAAAATTTTAAAGCTGAAACTGAGCATTTTACTAAATTTGATATGAATATTAAAAATTTCTTAGAAACAGGAAACAAAATATCTCACGATGCAAATTCGCTTGTTAATGTTATGAAATCTGATAACAGGACATCAGGCAGATGGGGCGAAATTGTTCTGGAAAGAGTTTTGGAAGCTTCGGGACTTCGTAAAGATGAAGAATATAAAATTCAGATGGGAACATCTGAGGGCAGACCGGATGCAACAGTGTTTTTGCCGGAAGGAAAATGTATTTATATTGACAGCAAAACTTCTTTTGCAGCCTGGGATGGTTTTGTAAATGCCGAAGATGAGGCTGAAAAACAAATTCATTTAAAACAGTTTATCGATTCTACGAAAGCTCATATTACAGGACTTGCAAAACGTGATTATTCAGTTGAAGATGCTTCGCCTGATTATGTTTTAATGTTTATTCCGATTGAAAGTTGTTATTCTATGATGTTTTGTGATGATTGCGCGTTGTGGGATTATGCGTGGAAAAATAAAGTAATGCCGGTTTCTCCATCGACATTATTGGCTGCTTTAAAAATCATCAATTCATTCCACGTTGTGGATCGTCAAAATAAAAATGTTTTAGAAATGGCAAGATTATGTACAAGTGTTCACGATAAGTTCGCCGCACTTTTAACAGAACTTTTAAAAATTCGTGATAATCTTGATAATTCTTTGAAAAAGCTTAACGGTACAGGCAACATTATTACGCAAATTACAAAGCTCGAAAAGCTTGGCTGTACTTATTCTAAAGAGCTGCCACCGGTCGAATGTGAAGAATAGTTTAGAAAAACTTGAAATTCATTTTTATCTGTGATATAATTATCGTATACGTAAAAAGTCCATAAAGGTGGTGAAAATAAAAAATGGCAGAAGTTAAAGTTGGCGAAAACGAATCAATTGAAAGCGCATTAAGACGTTTCAAGAAAAAAATTCAAAAAGCCGGTATTCTTTCAGAAGTTAAAAAACGCGAAAGATATGAAAAACCAAGCGTAAAAAGAAAACGTAAATCTGAAGCTGCTCGTAAGAGAAAAGTTTAGATATAAAAAATAAAATCGCCGCATCTAGCGGCGATTAATTTTTTTAATATTTTTATTCAATTTACTACCCTACATAACTTGCAAGAACTTCCTGACCTAACACCGAGAAACGCATCTTTTTTAAAGCTCTCAATTCTGTTTGACGAATACATTCTTTTGTAACTCCATAAATGTTGCCGATTTCTTCCAGAGTCATTTTTACGTTATCTTCAAGTCCGTAACGAAGTTTTACTACTTCCTGTTCTCTATCTTTTAATGTTGAAATTACATTCAAGATGTCTGAACGAAGATTTTCAAATTCTACATCTTGAGTTGCTGAAGCTTTTTCATCTTCTATAATATCTGCTACATTCATTTCTTTGCCATCACTGTTTTCTAAACCGCTTTCGATTGAAATGGTTTTAGAATAAGCATTCAAAAATGTATCAATTTTATCCGGTGCAATATTCATTCTTTTTGCAACATCTTCAGTTTTAACCTGACAATTGTTTTCGCGTTCCATTTCACGTTTAATTTTTGAAAATTTTGATAAAGTTTCTTGAATATATACAGGGATTTTCATACAGTGTGATTGTTCTGAAATTGCTTTAAACATTGCTTGTTTAATCCACCAGCTTGCATATGTTGCAAATTTATATCCAAGTTTGTAGTTAAATTTTTCAGCAGCAACCATTAAGCCGACATTTCCTTCTTGTATTAAATCAATAATTGGAAGTTTTGACATATGAATTGCTTTTTTTGCAATAGTTACAACAAGTTTCAAATTAGCTTCGATTAGTTGTTTTTTTGCGGCTTCGTCGCCTTCTTTGGCTTTTTTAGCTACTTCTTTTTCTTCTGCTAGAGTAAGTTGTTTGTAATTTGAAATTTCTCTGATGTAATTTGCTAAAACTGTGTCATTTGAAGCATCAACTACTTCATTTTTTGCGGGGTTGGAAAACTCTTTTGTTTGTCTCATTTTGATAACTGAATTTTTTGCCATACCTAAACTCCTTCTTTTTTTGACAGCGGGGAAAATAAACACGATATATATTTAGTATATATCAAAGTATATACTTTTTCAAGTCATGTGTAAAGTTTTGTTAATAATTTATATAAATATTTTTGTAGTATAATGTATTTGGAGAGGTATTATGAAGAAGAAAATTTTAATTATTTTAGGGATTTTCCTGGTATTAGCAAGCGTTTCTGCTGGTGCTTTCGCATTAAATTCTATGAATGCCCCAAAACATCCGTCGGAATACAAAATTGGAATTACATATGATGAAGCTGTAAAATCAGAAAAGCCTATGCTTGCTGTGTTTTACGTTGATTGGTGCGCTTATTGTTTAAAATTTATGCCAAAATTTAATATTTTGAGCAAAGTATATAAAGATAAATATAACTTTGTTATGGTTAATGTTGAAGCAGATAAGCAGACTAAAAAACTTGCAGAAGATATGTATGTTTCAGGTTTTCCGACTGTTTATATTATAGATACTAAATACGATAATAGGGTTTTGATGCCGAATGCAATTTATCAGGATTTATTAAAATTCAGAACAGAATTAGACAGATATTTGCGAATTCGTACATTACTTGATAAAGAGTAAAAAAAAAGACCTTGATATATTTTTTCAAGGCCTATCCGTTTAAATAAGAAGAGAGAGCTTTATGTTTATATAAAGTATTCGCGAAGAAAAAAATTGCTATTTTAAGACTGAAATTTTAATAAATCTTAACAAAAACTTTGAAATGTGGTGTAAATGAAAGATATTCAAAACCTTAAAGATAATAGAAATGTAGATATTCAAAAAGTTGGTATAAAAAATTTAAGTTTACCGTTAAATGTTCAACGAAAGAATAGTTCAAATCAAATTGTATCAGCACAAGCTCGAGTAAGTGTGTCTTTGCCTAAAGATTACAAGGGAACTCATATGTCGCGTTTTGTTGAGGTATTAACTGAATGGCAGCACAAAAATCTTCTTGGTGTTGATATAAAAGGTTGTTTGGAAAAAATTATTCAAAATCTGGATGCTCAAAGCGGGGAACTTGAGTTTAAATTTACATATTTCATTGATAAAAAGTCTCCGATAACTAAAATGGCTGCTCCGATGAGTTATGAGTGTTCTTTTGAAGGCAGAATTGAAAACGGAGATTATAAATTTATTCTGGGTGTGGTCGTTCCGGTTACAACGCTATGTCCATGCTCAAAAGAAATTTCTGAAAACGGTGCACATAACCAGCGCGCATTGATTAATGTAAAAGTTTCTTATGATGAGACTGAACAAATCTGGCTTGAAGATTTGATTGAATTAATTGAAAATTGTGCATCTTGTCCTTTGTATACTCTTTTAAAACGAGAGGATGAAAAATTTGTTACCGAAAAAGCTTACGATAACCCAAAATTTGTAGAAGATATTTTGCGCGATGTGGTTGTAGAATTAAGAAACCATCCTATAGTTAATGAATTTGAGGTTGACTGTGAAGCTTTAGAAAGTATCCATAACCACTCAGCGTGGGCTTTTCAGCACGAAGTTAAATAAAATTAAGCTTCTATTAAAGATTTTGCAAATTCCATTGATTGTTCGTTTATTTCACCGCCGGCAAGTTCTGCCAGTGCTTTAATTCTGTTATCACCACTGAGAACGTATACTTCAACTTTTGTCTCGTCGTATTGTGATTTTCGAACATAAAAATGTTTATCTGCTTTTGAAGCTATTATTGCTTGATGCGTAATTAAAATTATTTGATGGTATTTAGAAAGTTCGACAATTTCATCTGCAACACTTTGAGAAGCTTTTCCGGAAATACCTGTATCTATTTCATCAAAAATGACAGTATTAATATCATCACTTTGTGCAAAAATAGATTTTATTGCAAGCATTACACGTGAAATTTCGCCGCCGGATGCGACTTTTGCAAGCGGTTTTAAATCTTCCGAGATATTTGTGGAAATAAGGAATTCCACATCATCGCAGCCGTCTGAACTTAGTTCTTTTGGCTGGACAGAAATTTCAAATCTGGCTTTTGGAAGTTCAAGTTTTTCTAGTTTTTCTTGAATTAATGAAGATAAAACCTGTGCATAATTTTTTCTGTTTTCTGAAATTACATTTGCAGTAATTTGTAAATCTTTTTTAGTTTGAGAAATTTCGTTTTCAAGTTCATCAATATTTTGAGTTGAAAATTCTATTGCATTCAATTCTTTTGAAAGATTTTCAAAAGTTTCCAAAACGGATTGTAAAGATCCTCCATATTTACGTTTTAATTTATCAAGCAAAAATAAGCGTTCTTGAATTTCATTGAGTCTTTGAGTGTCATTTTCTAAATTTTGGCTGTAGTCTCTTAGCTCAGTTCCGGATTCTCTAAGTCTTTCTATTGCATCAATAAGATTTGCTTCGGTTTCTTCAAGATTTTTATCTAATGATGCGGCTTTTGAAATGTTTTGTTTAATTTTGCTCAAAGCTTCCATAATAGAACCGTCATCACCATTTATAGCCCAGTAAGCTGAACCTGTAAGCTCTTTTAACTTTTCAGCATTTTCTAGAACTTCAAGTTCTGAAGTTAATTCTTCATCTTCTGTTTCACTTTTAATTGAAGCTGAATCGATTTCATCAATTTGAAACTTTAAAAATTCAATCTGGTTTTCTGTCATATCAGATGCTGTTTTTAAGTTTTCTAACTGAGAAATCATATTTTGGTATTTTTTAAAATTTTCACGATACTCATTTAGTTTTGTACCATAAGATTCTTTTGCATAGTTGTCAAGAAGATTAATATGGTATTTTGGCTGCATAAATGCATAGGTTTGGTGCTGAGAATGAATATCTAAAAAATAATTTTTTAACTGTTTAATAAAATCTTGACTTACCATAGTTCCGTTAATTCTTGAACGGACACCGTTTTGAGTAATTTCTTTTGTTAAAACAATTTCGGAGCCAAAATTATCAATACCATTTTCTTCAAAAAGATTTGTAAGATTATGTTTCGTGTTTTCTATCACTAATTCAATGACGGCTTTTTCTTTGCCATGTTTAATTACATCTTTAGAAACCCGCGGTGCAAAAGCTATATCAATAGCGTTAATTAAAATACTTTTTCCGGCACCGGTTTCACCGGTTATAACATTCAAACCGGTATCAAAATTGGCAGTTAATTCATCAATTAATATATAATCTTTTATTCTTAATTGTTTAATCATACATATAGCATAAAACAAGATTGTATTTTGGGCAAGTGGAAATACATTATTTCTACTATTTTATTTTAAGATAATATATGTTATTCTAAATATGTTATGAACAGTACAAATCAATCCTTAAAACCATTAACTTTAAAAATTAATAAAAACAGCAATCTTGAAATTGGCGGTTGTGATTTGATTGAACTTGCTGAAAAATACGGAACTCCTTTGTATGTTCTTGATGAACATACAATAAGAAGTATTTGCAAAGATTATAAAGACGCTTTTAAAGCTTATCCAAAAGTTAATATGATGTATGCTTCAAAGGCTCTTTGTACAATGGCAGTAACTTCAATTATTGCCTCTGAAGGTTTTGGATTTGATGTGGTTTCGGCAGGTGAAATTTATACTGTTTATAAATCAGGTGTTAATATGTCTAAGGTTTTGTTTAATGGTAATAACAAATCAGTAGATGAACTTTCTCTTGCAATTAAATTGGGTGTAGGTCGTATTTCTGTTGACAACTTTTTTGAACTTTCTTTATTAAATGAGATTGCGAAATCTCAAAACAAAACCGTTGATATTTTATTGAGAATAACACCGGGAATTGAATGTCATACTCATGAATATATTCAAACCGGTCATTTGGACTCAAAATTCGGGTTTGATTTAACTCAAATTGATGAGGCTGTTGAATTAATTTTGAATAATTATACAAATTTAAAATTACATGGATTGCATGCGCATATTGGCTCTCAAATATTTGAAACTTCAATCTATGGAGATGAAATCGAAATTCTTGTAAAAGAAATTGCGCGTTTAAATAAAAAATTTGATTTGCAACTTGACGAACTTAATATTGGCGGCGGCATTGGCGTTAAGTATACAGAAGATGATTGTCCTCCTTCGGTTTATGATGTTGCGGAGATTATTATAAATAAATTAAATGAATGTATTGAAAAATACAAAATTGAAGCGCCAGTTTTGTTTATTGAGCCAGGCAGAAGTATTATTTCAACTTCCGGTGTGACTTTATATACTATTGGAAGTTCAAAACAGGTTCCTAAAGGTAAAAAATATATTGCTGTTGATGGCGGAATGTCAGATAATATCAGACCTTCTATGTATCAGGCTGAATATGTGGCAGAACTTGCAAACAAACCTCAGGAAGAATTAAAAGAAAAAGTTGTAGTTGCCGGCAGATTCTGTGAATCTGGAGATATTTTGATTAAAAATATAGAATTTCCTGAAATTGAAGAAGGCGATATTTTATGTGTTTATAATACCGGTGCGTATAATTACTCTATGGCTTCAAATTACAACAGAGTAGAAAAACCGGCTATGGTACTTGTAAATAATTCTCAATCTGATATTATAATAAATAGAGAGACACTTGATGATTTGATATCACATGATGAAATTCCGGATAGGCTGCACTTATGATAAATGATATTTTTTCATACTTAATAAAATATATTTCAAATCTGAGATTGGTTTTTAATTGGTCAGATTTTATTCAAATAGCCTTTTTAGTGTGTTTGTTAATGTTTTTATATAAAAAATTCATTAAAAATACTTCATCTGAGAAATTTGTTAAAGGTGTATTAATTCTTTTTTGTGTTTGGATTTTCAGCGAAATCCTGTTAAGAATAGATTTAAAGATTATTGGAATGTTTTTAAAAGCAATTGTTATGCTTGTTTCTTTAAGTTTAATTGTAATATTTCAGCCGGAGTTGAGAAGATTTTTAGGATTTTTAGGTCAGGCAGATTTTGTTACTAGAATATTTAATTCTTCAGAATCACATAAAAAAACTCAAAAAATTGATGTTGTAAAAGAATTAATTGAAAGTGTTAAATATTTATCAAAATCTCATACCGGAGCATTAATCGTGTTTCAAAAAGACTTGAGTAATACATACTATGATGTTGGCACAAAACTTAATGCTGATTTGTCTACAGAATTGCTTTTGACAATTTTTCATACAAATACTCCATTGCATGATGGTGCTGTTGTTATTAATGGTGATAAAATAATTTCTGCAGGCGTATTGCTTCCGTTAACTGAAGATCCTAAATTAAGCTGGAAATATGGAACACGTCACAGAGCAGCAATCGGGATGACTGAAACAAGTGATGCAGCTTGTCTTGTGGTTTCAGAAGAGACCGGTGATGTTTCTATCGCAATGGATGGAAATCTGAAAAAATATGAAGATTTAATTACTTTAAAATCAGATTTAGAAAGTATTTTAGGCCTGAAAGAACCAAATGACGAGAATAAAACAACAATTTTTAAAATTAATAATTTTATGACTATTAAAAAAACAGCAAAGGATAAATAAATTGAGTAAAAAAACATTTGTAATGAATTTTTTAAGAAAACTTTTTTTTCTGACACTCGGGCCTTTTGTTGCTGCGTTTGCTTTGGAAGTTTTTTTAGTACCTAATAATATTATTGATGGCGGAATTGTTGGTATTTCGATAATTTTGAGTTATCTTACAAAAATTAATTTAGGTTTGTTAATTTTTCTTATTAATATTCCATTTTTCTTTTTGGCTTTTAATAAAATCGGGAAAAAATTTGTTATTCAAACTTTTTATGCAATTGGTATGTTATCGTTAGCTGTAAACTTTTTTACAATACATCATTTGCCGGCGACACATGATTTACTTTTGTCAACTGTGTTTGGCGGAATTATTCTTGGTACAGGGGTTGGGCTGGTTTTAAAAAATGACGGTTCGCTTGATGGTACGGAAATTATGTCGCTTGTTCTGTCTAAAAAGTTTGGTTTTTCTGTCGGCGAATGGATTATGACTTTCAATATATTTATTTATGGCGCATCAGGGCTGGTTTTTGGCTGGAATAAAGCAATGTATGCTGTTTTAACATATTTTATTGCATACCGTGTGATTGATATTGTTCTGGAAGGTTTAAATTCTGCAAAATCAATAAGAGTTATTAGTGATAAATCCTATGAAATAGGTCAAGAGTTATTAGAAAAATTAAATCTTGGTGTAACTTATCTGAAAGGTGTCGGAGCTTATTCAGGAGCTGAAAAAACAATTATATTTTGCGTAGTTTCACGTCTTGAAATGGCAAAGATGAAAGAGATAATAAAAAATATTGATCCAAATGCTTTCATATCTGTAGTTGATGTCCATGAAGCATATGGCGGTAGAACAAAAGGAAGTATTGACAAAATTTAACATTGTAGACAAGTTTATATAAATATAGTATTATATATTTAGAGAAGGAAGGAACGCATGGGGAAGAATATTGATACAGTACCAATAGAAGTAAGCATTTTAACCGCAGACCATGATATCAAAGGTGTGGTTCATGTTTCAAAATATACAAATACAAACAGAGAGCTTACTGATTTATTAAACGATAAAGAACGCAGATTTTTGGCAGTAACTAATGCTGAAATCTATCCGCGTAATTCAAATCAGTCACCAAGAAAATATAATTTTCTGGAAATTCATATGGACTATGTATTGATGGTTCATCCCTCTTCTCAAGCAGTATTCCAAGAATCTGGAAGAACTCAGGAAGATATTTCAAGATTCAGAGAATTGAGATTAAAACTTAATCAAACAAAACCGTTTTAAAGAGTTCCAAAAGGAACTCTTTTAAACTATTGCACCATGAGATGCATCTTGAACGTTTTTTGCATATTTCGCTAAATAACCTGATTTCACTTTTAATTCAAACGGTTTAAGTCCTTTTTGACGTGCTTCAAGCTCATTATCGTCTACAAGAAGTTCAATTGAACGGCTGTTTATATCTATTTTAATCTTATCGCCATCTTTTATTAATGCAATAACTCCGCCATTTGCAGCTTCCGGACAAATATGGCCGACACATATTCCGCGTGTTGCACCGGAAAATCTTCCATCTGTAATTAATGCACATTTTTTGCCAAGTCCTTTGCCTACTAGAAGTGATGTTGGAGCAAGCATTTCACGCATACCGGGGCCGCCTTTTGGCCCTTCGTAACGAATAACTATAACATCTCCTTCTTTAATTTCATCGTTTTCCAATGCAGACATTGCAGATTCTTCGCTGTCAAAAGTCTTTGCAACCCCTTCAAACATATAGCATTCCGGCGCAACACCAGACGTTTTTATTACACATCCGTCTTTTGCAAGATTTCCGTATAAAACCGTCAAACCGGCTTGAGTGTACGTGGATTTCTCGTAATCAGGGATTATATCTTTGTTTCTGTAAACGCTATTGTAAAAATCTTTAGCTTCACTATTTAATGTGCATTTGTTACTTAAAGACTGCATTAAAGCAGGAACTCCACCGGCATTATGAAAATCAGCCATTGTTAATGTTGAAGATGGATTGATTTTTACAATTTGATGAATTCTAGAACTTAATTCTTCAAAATCTTTCAAAGTTATGTCAATATTTCCGGCATTTGCAATTGCTAAAATATGTAAAAAAGTGTTTGTAGAACCACCTAATGCTAAATCTGCAATTATAGCATTTCTCAAACTTTCACGTGTAATTATTTCTGACGGTTTTATATTGTGTCTTACAAATTCCATAATTTGCAGACCGCTTTCAAACGCAATACGTCGTTTTTTTGACGACACCGCAGAAGCAGATGAACAATAAGGAAGACTCATTCCCATTACTTCTGTTAAACACGCCATCGTATTTGCCGTATACATTCCCTGACAAGCTCCCGCAGACGGGCAAGATTCTTCTTCCAATGCAAGCAGTTCATCTAAGGGAATTTCGCCATTTCTATATTTGCCGACAGCCTCAAAAGAACCGGTTACCATTGTTAATTTATGGTGATTTTGACAGTCCCCGTCAAGCATCGGGCCTGCCGTAACAATAATTGCCGGAATATTTAAACGTAATGCTCCAATAAGCATTCCTGGAGTAATTTTATCGCAATTTGAAAGTAATATAATTCCGTCTAGTTGATGTGCTTCAGCTACGGTTTCAATACAATCTGCAATTAAATCTCTTGATGGCAGAGAATAACGCATTCCGCTATGTCCCATTGCAATTCCGTCACAAACAGCAGGTACGCCAAAAATAAAAGATTGACCGCCTGCTGAATGTATTCCTTTTTCAATTTGGCGTTCCAAATCACGCATTCCGATGTGTCCCGGAACTAAATCTGAAAAAGAGCTGGCAATTCCTATAAAAGGTGCTTTCATGTTCTTCTTGCTTACGCCTGTTGCCATAATAAGTCCGCGATGCGGAGTTCTGGCTATTCCTGATTTAATATTGTCACTTTTCATATAATTATTATACATCAACAATTATTTAGGTAAATGTTTTTGCCAATCAGCATCAAGGTTTTTAAAAAATCTATGAGCATCAATTACATCATCATAATTTATAGGCTCGGGGCCTTCTTGAACTTCCAGTGGTTCGTAGTCTTTTACATCAATCTCAGAAAATCCTAAAAAAGCAGCACCAAAGTTTTTACCGCAGTGATTACATTTTAGATTTATTACAGTAAGTCCTTCTTCTTCTCTTTTTATTGTAACAGAATCCTCATCAAAGCTGTTTCTGCAATGAGAACAACAAAGGTTGCTGAATAGTTTTTCTATTTTCTTTTTCATAAGTCCTCACTTTCATAATAATAACCTAAAAAGATTTTTAAAAATTTTTGTTAAAAAATGTTAATTTTAAAACAAACATGGGAATAATATAGTATAGTGAAATTGTCGTTTTTCACATACAAGGAGAATTCATCATGGAAGCTATCAATTTGATTCTTTTCGGGTTCATTGTTTACACTGCACTAATCGTAGTGCCAAGCATTTGGGAAGAATTAACAACCGAAGGTTAATCTCTTTAAAATTAAAGACGAGTTAATTAGTTAAGAGTTCCTTTTTTTTTATTAAAAAATCGACAAGTAGAAGAGTTTCGGATTTTTAAAGTGTAAAATGTACGTTAATTATAACGTCTATTTATGCTACTTAATTCTAATCTTTTCTAGGATTTGATTAAAAATTTCTGATTTTAGATTATTGTCTTCAAGAATTTTATAACATTTGTCGATAAGGATATTAAGGTCTTTTTTCGCTTTTTCAAGTCCGTAAAGGCTTGTATAGGTTAGTTTACCTTCTTCTTTGTCTTTACCTAAGGTTTTACCCATTTGTTCAAAAGTAGAAGTTTCATCTAAAATATCATCAGCAATTTGAAACGCAACTCCCAGATATTGACCAAATTCTGTAATAGAATCAATTTGTTTGTCTGTTGCATCTGCGATAATTGCTCCGCATCTTAATGCTAATTTAAATAAATCCGCAGTTTTATGTGTGTGAATATAATCAAGAGTTTCTGATAAAAGTTTATCGTCTTCTTCTGTTTGTTCTAATTGCGGCATTTCTAACAGTTTTTCGCTTTCAATATCAACAACTTGGCCTGCAATAACTCCAAATGCGCCGGCTGCATGAAAATATTCTTCCATAATTTTTATTAATTTTTCAGAACCAAGATTTTTAGAATTTTTTAGAATTGTTTGAGGTGCAAATGTTAATAGCGCGTCTCCGGCAAGTACAGCATTAGCTTCTCCAAAAACCATATGGTTAGTAAGTTTGCCGCGTCTGTACATATCATTATCCATACAAGGTAAATCATCATGAATTAAAGTTTGAGCATGCAGCATTTCTATGGCGCAGGCTGTTGGTATTGCATCTTCAAAATTCCCGCCAAACATTTTGCAAGTTTCAAGACACATAACCGGTCTAAGACGTTTTCCGGGAAGTGTTACGGTATATTTCATTGCCTTAAATATTTTTTGCGGATAGCAAATTGGCATAAATTCATCAAGTTTTTTGTCTATTAATTCTATATATTGTTTCATGCTTTTTACCTCTTATTCTTAATAATAATAATTTAAAAATTTTTAAATGTACATAATTTATATTATGTGCTACGCACGTAGCCCTGCCGGTAAATATTGGTGAAAAATTAAGAGATTCTAGTAGCAACTTTTACGCACGTAGCCCTGCCGGTAAATATTGGTGAAAATTTAAGAGATTTTAGTAGCAAGTTTTACGCACGTAGCCCTATAAATTTCCCCTCTCCAAGGGAGAGGGCTAGGGAGAGTGGTTAACATAAGGGAGCTGTGCGCCCCCTTCAACCCCGCACCACATATTCTTTTCTTTTGTTGCGATGCAAAAGAAAAGAATATTGGATAAGAAAAGAAAACACGCTAACCGTTTAATCACTACTAAACTCAACCTAAAGCGGTCGAACTCGCTATGTATTCATCATTGCGGACTTGTTCCACAATAACATTACCGCTCAAACACAACCGCTCTGTTATTGTTTCGTTAAGTAGTGATTGCCGTTAAAATTTATACAAAACTTAATGTGGCGGGTCGAGCGGCACGGTCGGATAATATAAATTATGTATTATTTTCTAATTCTAAATAAATTTTTTGTTTTAGAGTATTTCTGGAACTTTGTCTTTTTTTACCGCTAATTTTGGCAATTTGTTTGTTATGAACCATTTTTTTTGATTGCTCCTCTTTTTTGCCTTCATATTTAATGCGCTCTTTATAATCTTTAGCTTCTTCTACAAACGCTAAATAACTTTCATAACGCGTAGAATCTATTTTTTCAATGTTGGCAAGCACATTACATCCATCTTCATTTATGTGAAGGCAATCGGAGTATTTGCAGTCATCTCTGAATTTTGCAATATCTTCAAAAAGTAAATCAACATCTGCTGGAAGTATAAAATCAAATCTAACATTACTAAACCCCGGAGTATCAACAATTCTTGAGGTGTCATTTAATTTAATTATTTCACAATGACGTGTTGTATGTGTACCGCGTTGTGTTTTTTCGCTGACTTCTTTCGTGCGAAGGTTTAAGGATGGGTTTATTGCATTAATCAAACTGGATTTTCCAACTCCGGAATTCCCGCATAAAACACTTGTTTTGCCATCCAATAATTTTTCGAAGGCTTTGATACCCTTATGTTCTGTTGCAGAAGTGAAAACAATTTTGTAGCCTAATGGCTCATAGATTGACTTTATTTTTCCGGAAAGGTGTTTATCCCATTTTAAATCCTCTTTATTAAAACATAAAGTCACAGGAATTTTATAGTATTTTGCAAGTGCAATATAACGATTAAGCTGATGTAAGTCTAAATCAGGTTCTTTTAATGCTGAAACAATAATTATTTGATCTATATTTGCGGCTGCGGGACGACTAATATAATTTTTTCTCTGGATAATTGATTTGATAACTCCGTTTTCAAATTCTACAAAATCTCCAACAAGAATCCTTTCGCGTTGTTTTTTTAAAACCTCACGAATTTTACATTCATAAGTGTTCTCGCCATCGTCAATGTAGTAAAAATCTGAATGAATTTTATAAATTTGTCCTTCTGCCATCTTATAATCATTTTATCATAAAATTAAATTATGAAATAATGTAAATATTTTTTTATCATGGGGTTGTCAAAAATATTTGTTCGATTAAGAATACATGACGGGAAGGACTAAATAATATGTCAGTAGGAAAGTTAACTTACAATAATGCAGGTTGGCGGCACAGACCGGCGGGGGACTTGTCCCCTCAACATGTTCCTTCCGAGTTCATGTCTTCAAAAAATAATTCATATATCGAGAGACCTTTAAAAATTAATCACCAGGATTTATCTTTTAAAGGTCTTTCTTTTAATGGGGACAATAAGTCTCAACAAAAAAAAGAAGACAAAATGAAACCGCTTATGATGACTCTTGGGGTTCTCTTTGCTACAGGTTTGGCTTTGCGTTTGGCACCGGGTTATAAAAAAGCCGGTGAATATAGTATTTCTCAATTTAAATCTTTTATAAATGATAAATCCGGTTTAGAACCTTCGATTGTTAATAGTTTATTTGAACATGTTAAAAAATCTAATTTAACTGACAAAATGGTTAAAATTGATGGTGATAAAATTATATTTCATAAAAAGACTGTTCCTCAATTGATATGGGATGGACTTATGTATCCGTTTAAAATATTACCCGCAGATATTTTGAATGGAACTGTTTCTTTGATTGGGAAAATTAAACCTTTTAAAAACTGGGCTGACAAAACTCTTCATACCCCGTTTTTTAAAGGTATAAGACAACGTTCAAAAGTGGACGCTCAAGTAAATTCTTTACGCGGACTGTTTGAAACTGCTAAAAATCTTGAAAATAAATCTTTAAGTGAAATTTCATCGAAAATGTATCAACAATCTGTTAAAATGTTTGATCCTAAAACAGGTAATTATGATACAAAACACGAAAGAGCGTTAAACCGTATCGTTACAGGTATTCCTCCTGCAATTTTCCTTGCGAATGATGCATATAATTTATCTAGAATGATGGATGATGATAAAAAAGCCGCAAATCATGAACAAAAAGCAAGATTTAGGCAAGAAGTAGCAAGAATTGGATTTAACGCTTATATAACACTAATTACTCTTGGTGCATTACAAAAATATATTAATAATTCTGCACTTGGAATTTTCTTGACAACGGCAGCTACAACACTTACTACGGAAGCTTTTTCAAGATTAATTAATGGTAAACATATTACAAGATTGACTCCTGATGAAGCTCGAAAAGAAAATCAAGAAAAACATGCTCCAGAAGCATCAATTAAGGCTGAACCAACCTTTAAAGCTTCTGAAAATAAAAAAACAGATGAAAAACAAAAACCTCTCCTTTCTTTTGATACCGTAATGAAAGCATCTGTTGCTGTTATTGCTGGTGGTTTTGCAGTAAAAGGTTTAAGAAAAATTGATTTTGTTGAAAAACAATGGAAAGCATTTAGTGGATTTTTTAAAAATCATTATAAAAATTTAACAGAAATTTCTAATTATAAAATATCAAAAAAAGAATTAGATAAAATTACTGAAGTTCTTGAAAATAACAATTTTAAAGAGTTAGCTGAAAAATACAAAAAAGTTGCGGCTAATGCAGCAGACGAAGAATTTATAAATTTAGGTTCTAAAAATAAAAAAATTAAGCCTTTAGTAAACTTTGTAATTGCACCATTCAAGTTCGCATGGAATACTGTTACTCTTCCATATAATCTTGTTATGAAGGTAGTTAATGTATTTGTTAAAAAGCCTAAAATGATGTCTTTTGAAATAAATGATACATCTACTTTAAATAAAATTGCTAAGAATTTTGCAAAAGAAAAAAATATTTCTGATACGAAAGATTTGGAAAAATTTATTAAAGATGTGAAATCTAATAAAATTGCTAAAGATGCTAAACTTTCAAGTTTGCAGCAAGAATTTACAAATAGAATTTCGGATGTATCTTCTCTAGCTAAAAGTATTGAAAATATTGGCCGCGAAGCTAAAAAGAAAAATCTTTCTCCAGAAAAATTTCAAGCATACGTAAAAGATAATATCTTAAAAGCATTTAATATTGATACAATGTCAAATATTTCAAACAGTGAACTTTCAAATCTTGCAAAAACCGCAGCATCAATAGCTACAATCTGGTTCTTGATGACTGATAACTATAATATGGTAATGTTAAAATCAAATGGTAATGATGTTGAGGGGGCTAAAACTAAATTTACTGAACGTTTTGTTCAAGAGGGTTCAAGATTGTTCTATCAAACATTGTTGATTGATTTGTTTAACAGTACATTTAGAAGTCAGTATAATAAATCTCTGTTTGGTATGAGTTGGATATCTATTACTAATACAACACTTGGTGAATGGTTAACCAGAACATCTGTAGGTGTTCCGGTTGGTACTCATAGCCGGGATAGTTTATTAGAAATTGAACGTAAACAGGAAAATGCTACCGGCTTAAAGAAAAAATATTTTAATTTTATGAAACGTTTGACAGGAAAACGTTCAATTAAAACATATGAAGTTGCATCAAAAAATAACCAACCGGTTCAATTAGCTGATATGAATAACAGTATGGTTTTGAGTAATATGATTAATAATAAATAGAGTTGAAAAACTGGTTCTAATATGTTAAACTAAATATATGAATAGATTTTTGAGTGAGCCTGAAGAGTTGAAAAATTTTGAATTTATGTTTAAAAATCCCGTCGGGGGGGGGGCAGTGTCGAAGACACCTTCCACCTAGGTTTTGGTGCTGTTTATAATGTATCGACCAGAGTTTTGTGCGTAGCGACGCCGATAGAGCTTGATGATACTTGTAAAATATTTGTAGAGGTTGTCGAAGACACCTTCCACCCAAGTATTGGTGAAGTTTATTATGTGTTGGAAGAAGTTAGCGGCCTAGCCCAAGGACTTGCAGTTTTTCGTCATGCTGAATTTATTTCAGCATCTCAATTCGTCATTCTGAGGTGCCAAAGGCACTCTCCCATCAGGTGTTGGTATAA
>CATLEG010000028.1 GCA_949915775.1 uncultured Candidatus Melainabacteria bacterium
CAGGGCTACGTGCGTAGCACACGATAAGAACTTATCGACCTATCGTCTTAACGTCTTAAAGATTGATAATACCCATACCCTCTCCCGAATTTGTAAGTTCGCATATAGCTCACTAACAAATTCAACCCTCTCACAAAGAGAGAGGGTAAAATATGGGTTTACTCTGGCGGAGGTTTTAATCACCCTCGGCATTATTGGTGTTGTGGCGGCGGTGACTTTGCCAAGTTTGGTTAATAAATACAGGATTAAACAGCTTGAAACAGCTTTTAAACACTCAAGCTCTATGATTGAACAGGCTTTACTTAAAACTGCTGATGAATATGGCTATGCAAGTATTAAAGATTTAACAAGAATTTGCGGAGCACCTGTTTATAAAGATAACAGGGGAACAGTTGACACTGCACATCCTAATACTATTTATTATAATAATTGCAAAAATGAATACCAAAATAAGATAATACCGGAAATAACTGATTCTTTTTTACTGGAAATTGGAATGGCCAGAGTTGCACAGCAAAAAAAGATACAGCCGTAAGTGGTAGAACCTGTTATAAGTATGCATTGCAAGATAAAAACCCGGATGACAATACTAAAGGTTATTGGGAAAGTTTAAAATTATAACTTTTTGTGCTATAATGTTTTCAGAATACTGGAGATAATATGTACGAATTTCCGTTTGAACTGGATGAATTTCAAAAAGATGCTTGCAAATTTATAAATGATGGTAAAAGTGTTGTGGTTTGTGCGCCAACTGGTGCAGGTAAAACCGTTATTGCGCAGCATGCAATACATAAAGCTTTGGAAGATGGTAAAAGAATTTTTTATACAACTCCTTTAAAAGCGCTTTCAAATCAAAAATATTATGATTTTGGTGAAAAATATGGTTATGATAAAGTTGGTCTTTTGACCGGTGATACTTCTATTAATCGTAATGCTCAAATTGTCGTTATGACAACTGAAGTTTTTAGAAATATGCTTTATGGTACAAATTTTGGGTCAGTTACCGATAATATGAAAGAAGTTAAATACGTTGTTCTTGATGAAGTTCATTATATGAATGATGAACAGCGCGGTACTGTTTGGGAAGAAAGTATTATTTATTGTCCAACAAATGTTCAGATTATTGCTCTTTCAGCAACAGTTGCAAATGCTGATGAATTGACTGATTGGATTAATACTGTTCATTCAAAAACCGAACTTGTTGATACTGATTTCAGACCAGTTCCTTTGAGATTTTTTTATTTTGACAGTTCTCAGCCTACGAAACTTTTGCCGCTTCTAACACCAAGTGGTCAGCTTAATAAGAAAATCAGACCTGAAAAAAGAGTTTTTGGTAAAAAACTTCAAAATAAAAAATCATATGTAAAAGAGATTATAAATAATTTACGCGAAAATGATATGCTTCCTGCAATTTATTTTACTTTTTCTCGTAAAAAATGTGATGAACAGATGGAAAAATGCGCATTATTAGATTTAGTAACAAAAGGTGAAAGAGCGCAAATTCAACAAATTATTGATGAATATATTGCAGAAAATCCGCATTTATACAATAATAAACATATTGAATATCTGCTATGCGGTGTTGCATCCCACCATGCGGGGCTTTTACCGGCCTGGAAAGGTCTTGTAGAAAAGTTATTTCAAAAAGGTTTAATAAAAGTTGTATTTGCAACAGAAACACTTGCGGCAGGAATTAATATGCCTGCGCGTTCTACTGTTATAAGTTCTACAAGCAAAAGAACAGATAGCGGTCACAGAATGCTTACGGCAAGCGAATTTTTACAAATGTCAGGCCGCGCGGGACGTCGTGGTATGGATGAAATCGGATATGTTACTGTTGTTGGAACACAGTTTCAATCACCGGAAGAAGTTGCCGAACTAGTTTTAAGCGATGCAAATCCTCTTGAAAGTCGTTTTTCACCAAGTTATTCAATGGTATTAAATTTATTACAAAGATTTTCTCTTGATGAAGCGAAAGAGTTAATATTAAAAAGTTTTGGGTATTTTTCATCCGGGTCAAGAATGCAGCCATTGATTAATGCACAAAAACAAATAGAAGGAGAAATAAAATCTCGAGAATTTATTTGTCCTTCAAAACTATCTGATAATGATATGTATGAATATGATAAATTACGTCATATTTATGTTCAAAATAGGCAGACATATAAAAAGATTTGTAAACAAGAACGCTCTAAAAATCGTCCATTATCAGCAGAAGTTCGACAATTT
Organism: uncultured Candidatus Melainabacteria bacterium; assembly: GCA_949915775.1. Taxonomy (GTDB): domain Bacteria; phylum Cyanobacteriota; class Vampirovibrionia; order Gastranaerophilales; family Gastranaerophilaceae; genus Stercorousia. Next base: position 2,230 of record CATLEG010000028.1, read on the forward strand.
GGCGTACAAACAAAAGCTATGCTTGAAAAAATGCATACTTTCCCATGTGATAACTGCAAACTTTATAAAAAACATTCAAAAAATATTGAAGTTTTAGAACGATTTTCAGTTCGTTATAAAAAACTTGAAAAAGAAATTGAAAAGCAGCGTGATATATTCTGGAATAAGTTTCTTGCTCACAGAAGCGTTTTAATGGATTATGGTTATTTAAAAGATGATTATCCGACAGAATACGGAATTACAACATCTCAAATTCGCTCGGAAAATGAACTTTTTATTGCTGAAATTATTTTCTCAGGAATATTGGAAAATCTTACTCCGGCTCAACTGGCTGCTGTTGTTTGTGCTATTACGACGGAGGATTTAAGGATTGATATTCCATATTTGCCAATTTCTGAACCTGTCAGAAAAACTTTAAATTTAATTCGTAATATCAGAAGAAAAGTAGAAAAAGTTCAAAACAGGTATTCAGTTGAAGCTCCGATGTATATAAATCCATATTTTAGTTCATTAATTGAACTTTGGGTAGAAGGAGCTGAATGGGAAAATATTACAGAACAGGTTGATATGGGTGAGGGTGATATTGTTCGTTCATTCAAGCGTGTAGTAGATGTTTTAAGACAATTTACAACTGTAGCAAATGTGCCAGAAGCACTTGTATTTACAGCACGTGAAGCTATTGATAAAATTCAAAGAGAACCTGTAGATATTGATTAGTTATTTACAGATTTTTTTGTATTCGCAAAATTCACAAATTTTTGAGTGTTCTATTTCTTCTTGAGGTTGAATATTTTTGATTTGTTCACAGATTTCTGAAATTAATTTTTCGTATTCTTTTTGTTTTTCTTCTGTAAATTTAACTATGCAATTTTGATTGTTTTTTAAATCAATATAGACAAAATTTATATTATTGCCGAATTTTTTTGATGCAGATAATAAATAAACCATTGTTTGAAAATCGTATTCTGGATTTTTTGGTATTTGACCGGTTTTATAATCAAGAATATAATAGGCTGATGAATCTTTTACAAGAGCATCTAAACGTCCGCCAATCCAGAAGTCTCCAATCTTACAAGAAAGATTGTATTCTGATTTTATGTATTCTTTTTGAAAATATTCGTTTTGTTTAAGAATGTTCCAAATGCTTTGTTCATCTTTATTTAAAGCTTTTTCAAGTTTTGAAATATTATCGCCGCGAAGGTAATAATTTGCGAGCGCATGGATTTTTTTACCTTTTTCAAAAAAACTTGCTTGTTGCGGCATTGTAATTTGTTGAATATATTTTAGAAAATATTTTTGCCGGCATGATTTAAAAGTTTTTAACATGTTTGGAGAAAAGCTATTCATGATACCTCCGCAAGATATTTTTGTAAAAGTTCTGCAAAAATTAAACTTGGTTCTTGTTCGATAATTTTTTCAAAAGATTTAATTTTGCGGCTGGTTGTAAAATATAAATGTTTTTTGGCACGTGTGATTGCGACATATAAAAGCCGTAAATTTTCTGATACAAGTTCTTGTTTTATATCAAATTCTGTTTTCGGTTTGTATTGTGGATTTAAACGTTTAAGATTTTCTGTAAAATCAGAATTTTTTAGTTTTATTTGTTCAAAATCAAGAGTTAAATTTTTCTCGGACATTTCAGGAATAAATACGTAATCAAATTCATCACCTTTCGATTTGTGTAAAGTCATAATCTGAACTTTGCCTGCAAAAAATTCTCTGTCACTTTCATCTTCTTCTGAGAAAAATTTAAATCCGCTTAAGGATGGCTTTTTCGCAAGTTCAGACAGTCTGTCTAATAAGGTCGAAAATTCTTTATTATTCATAGAAAGTCGTTTTATAAGTGTTGATATTAAATAAACATTAGATTTTTCGATTTCAGAAGTAAAATAATAAAGCCCGATTTTTATTGCAAGTTCTTCCATTGTCAGGTGTGTAAAAGAAATCCAATAGTTTAAATCCCAATAAAATTGTGCAAGATGAATATTTTCTATATTGTCACAATCAATTTGAACAAAAGGATTTTCATATTTTCTTATTTCTAGTCCAAGTCGCTGCTTATAAAAACCACATTCTGCAAGTGTTTCATAACAATCAGCAATAATATTATTGTCAAATGGATTTTGTATCATTTTTAAAACTGCAAAAATTGCTCTAAAAATAGATTTTTGCTCAAGACTTTCACTGCGAGTAATACTTTTTAGACCGCTATTGTTTATAAAGTTAATCCATTGTGCAACTTGATAATTGCTTCTTAAAAGTATGCCGATTGTACATTTTGGATTTTTTTTAAGCGCCTGTTTGATTTCTTTTAGTATATAATTTCTTTCTTCTAACGGATTTTCAAAAATCTGTGAATGCAGTGCATTTTCAGATACCGGATTTCTTCCTTCAACAGGCTGCATAAAGATTTCAAAAAATGCATTTTTTGTTTCAGGTTGAACTTCTGCCCATTTGATTAAATTATTAGCTAATTCCCAAACCTCTTGTGTACAGCGCTGGGAGCAGTTCATACTGACATTATTGCTTTCTATTATAAATCTTCTAAATCCATCCACATCCGCATTTGAAAAAGTTGTTGTAATTGCCTGATTTATATCTCCACAGCGGATTAGATTACCATATTTGGCACTTAGAAGATTTATTAGACGTTGCTGAATTGAAGATGAATCTTGAGCTTCATCTTCAATAATATATTGACAAATCTCTTGATAATATTTTCTGATATCTTCATTTTCTTCTAAAAGTCTGACTGATGAAACCAACATGTCATCGTAGTCAATTAAATTAGATTCTTGTAATATTTTTTGGTATTCCTCATAAAATTTTTGGAAATTAGTTAATTTTTTATCAGAAGTTAGTTGGAATTTACAATTATTTATCTTAAATACAGAAATCCCTCTGTCAAATTCATCTGTTTCTGTTTTTTTAAGTTTTAATTTTGCAGCGATTTCTCTTACTATACGTGAACGTTGAGTATCATCACAAATTTCAAAATCAGAAGAAAGACCTAAACGTTCATAATTACCGTTTTCTTTTAAAATTCTTAATGCAAGACCATGAATAGTGCTGATATTTGGCAATTGTGATGAATTCTGGCGAATATTTTTAATTCTGTCTCTGAAATTTCTTGCTGCTGATTCCATATATGTCATGACAAAGATATTTTCAGGGTTTATACCATTGTCAAGAAGTTTTATAATAAGTGCAAGTAAAATTGTTGTTTTTCCTGCCCCTGGAACGGCAGAAATAGCCATTTTGCCGGATTTGTATTCCAATACAGGTTTTTGGTCGTCTCGAGGGATAATAGGTTTAATGTCATTCTGTGCGGAGTGAAGAATCTCATTTTGAACTTTTATATACTCTTCTATTCCGCCAAAATTTTCAATTCCGTTACCGTCAAAAAGACTTGAGAAAGTATAGATATGCTCAGAAGCACAAAGAGTTAGCTTTCTTAAGATCCGGGCAGTTTTTTCTTTCGATAATTCTATATTATCGTCAATTGTATATTCATCTTTTGCCCAGCCGCGCTGAAAAACCCAGGCATTATATAAAGGCCCTGTATCGCTTTTTATCCATTCTGCATTTGAAATATCAAGCCATATTTGATATTTAGTTTTTATTTGGTTATCAATAATTTTTTGTGGAGTTGAAATAATTAGATTATCTGGTTCGATTTCTAGTGTAGAATATGGATTTTCGGATATAATGGAGTTTTCAATTTGTATTATAATTTCTTCTTGTTTTGCGTTAAAGTCTGTTTTAAAAATGTTTTCAAAATCTTGTAACTGTTTTATGAAAAAGTTAAATTTACTAAGTTCAACAGGGTTTACAGAATAAAATTCCGCTAGTTCATTATAAATTTCGTAAACTTTTTCAGATAATTTCAAATTGCTATTTGATAAATCATCAAGTAATTTTAGAAATCTTTTGTATTTTTCATTGTATTCATCGAGTTTAAATGTGTAATCTATTAATTTACTGTTGTTTTCAAAATTTTCCAAAATATCTCTACAATATTTTATTGGTATTCCTAAAAATTCAGACAAAACAACGCGCAGGTCAAACTCTGTAAGTTTCATATTACTATTTAATTTTAAAATTGTTAAAATAGATTTTACAAGACGATTTTGTATTAATTTTTCACTGCCTGATAAAAAAACTAATTTGTTATGTAGATTTTCTTTCAAAGAAAATTTAAGCATATCATCAATAACAGGAGTTATGATTGCAATTTGTGAAGGTTGAACATTTTTTGCAAGTATATTTTTTATTGATTTTATTGCAGAATCTATCATTGAGGCACGTTTTGATGGAGATTGAACAGAAAAATGTTCAAGTTCGTTATTTTCGTTTTTAAGTATATTTGAATACAAGTTTTCAGCATCTTTGTTTAATATATTTGTGCTTGTGATAATTTGAGCTTGTTGATTAAATAATTCTTCAAATTTCCAAACAGCAGTTCTGTCTGCACTTAAATATCCTGAGCGGCTTGCTCCTTTAGAATCAAATGCAAGAAATACGTCTTTTAGCTGCGGGGCTAAATATTCAATAAAATCAAAACAAATCGGAGTAATTTCATCCCCATCATCAAGTATCAAATATTTTATATTTTTGAAATAGTCAGAATTTTTGTAAATATAATTGAAAACTAATCCCTGTCTTAAATAATCAAAATCTCTTAAAGCTAATGTGCGTTTTAAAAGTTCTTTTAAAGCTATTTTTGCATCATCGGCAAAACTTTCCTGCAAAACTCTTGAGCGCCATTCAACCTCTTCATCCGATAAATTATTCTGGACTATAAGCGAATATCTTCTAAAAATTTGATGTAATAGTGATTTCTTTGAATTATAACCTTTGAATTTTATATCTTTCAAAATGTCTTTTAGTATAAATTGAGAAACTTCCAGTCCTGCAAGATTCGGTAGAATTGTCGGATTGTCAAACGGGTTAATATTTTCAACAAGTGCCCAATTGTCGTTTATTGTGTTATAAACAAGAGAAAAGAATGAATGAATTTGAAGTTTTTCAATGCAATCAATTTTAAGCAATTCAAGTGTTTTGTTAAAAAATTCCTGTTTTCTGTTTGAATTTTGTACAAGAACAAGTATTTCAGATGCATCAATTCCTGAATTAAGTAATTCTGCATAACTTTTTATTAAATAATCAGTTTTATTTGTAGATAAATCTGCTGAAATTAACATCCATACTCCTCAAGAACATTTTAGCATAAATAATAAAAAAGCTTTAGCCTCTGACTAAAATAATTAATGTTAAAAGAAAATTTACGAAATGGGTAAAAAAATTTTGTCCTCATCCTTATGAACTATTGCAAAATTTTAGCCATTAGTCTATTATTAAATAGTAAACAAAAGAGGCATTAAATATTGGAGGTAAATTATGCAAGAATTACAAGAACAAATCGGATTTTCAGCAGGTCAAATATATGATTATTTGAGCAATAACGGAGAAGCAACTTTCTCTAAAATGAAAAAAGAATTAGATTTGAAAGGCAATTTCGCAGATTTAGGTCTTGGCTGGTTAGCTAGAGAAGATAAAGTTGAAATTTCTAAAAAAGGAACTTCAGTAAGCGTTAGACTTAAATAGTGAATGTTTAAATTAATAAAAAAAGACACCATATAGGGTGTCTTTTTTTTGTTGTAATAATGATTTTTCTCTGGTGGGAACGCTCCGCTTATTCCACCCTACGACTATATTATTCGTTAAGTAGTGATTATTTTATTTTTCGTGCGTAGCACACACTGAAATGAACTTAATATCTTATCGTCTTAACGATTTTTTCCCCATGTAACAATAACTTAACAAAATTTTACAAAGCTGGAAACCCTTGTATAATCACTCATAGCATAGCATAGCATAGCATTTCTACGCCTGTAGCAATAATTTCCGCGATTTCTACTTTATAAAAGTATAGGTAGAAGTCATCCTGAGCGTAAGCGAAGGATCTGTAGAAACAAAGATTCTTCGGATTTTATCCTCAGAATGATCAAATGTAGAAAGGAAATTAAAATGGTAAATTCTTTATTAGTAGTAGGCAGACAACTTGGTTTGGAAAATGTTTCACAGTTAAGAGGTCTAGTAAGAGGCATAAAAAATGCCGGTTCCGGTACAGCTCATATAAAACTTGATTCAAACGATATTGATACTTTTTACAAAATGTTGAGCGATTTGTCACCGGATGCAGCTAAACAGGTTTCAGTTACTCGTTTGGCTTTTCCGGAAGCTTTTGCAAAAGGTGTTCAAAATGTTATAGATATTGTTGCTAAGAAATTCGGTAATGGAAGTGGTAAAATGGTATTTTCATCAGTTTCAAAAAATGGAGAAAATGTAGTTGCTAAATCTAATGTTAAAACACTTGTAAATAAATCCGGCGCAAGAATAGTTGTAAATTCAAATATTGGAGAAAAAGCTTCTTCTTTAATAGATATGTTATTCTGCAAATACGGAAAAAGTGATGCAGATTTGTTAAAAAGACTAGCTAACGGTATAAATTATACAGAAAAAGCAGGAGTTTCAAGATTGACTGCAGATGTAAAAAATGCCGGTGTAATAAGAAACTTAAAAGCGGATATTAAAGCTCCTACAGATTTTGTAGATGCAGTTTCGTATGATACAGCCGGAAAATCTTTGGGTCAAATCTTTGCAGAATTAAAGTCGTTATAAAGTAGTTATAAAAAAGCCTCTTTTTTAAGAGGCTTTTTTTTTATGCTTAAAATTATGTAAAGATATTGGTTTTTAGTTTTTTATAGAGTATAATTATTTAGAGGGAAAATATTATGTACGAAAATGAAAGAAAACCAATTAAAAATATTGATTTTAATATAGATTTAGCCCAAAGTTTCGGGATATATAAAAATAATTCAGAGTTTGATTTGTTAGATTATGCAAGTTCTGTGAATATTGCATGCGGATTTCATGCAGGCGATCCTTTGACTATTAAAAATGCGCTATTAAGGGCAAAAGAAAAAAATGTTGTAATTGGGGCGCATATAGGTTTTGATGATATTCAGGGGTTTGGATACCGAGATATGGAATTATCTGATGATGAAATTGAAGCTCTTGTTATTTATCAAGTCGGGGCTTTGATGTCGTTTGCTAAATCTTTTAATATGGAAATTGAACATGTAAGACCGCATGGTGCAATGTATAAAAAATGTGCGGAAGATTTTGCATTTACATGTTCTGTAGCTAAAGCAATACAAAAATGTTCTAAATGGCTTGTGTATTATGGTGCAGCTGGTGAAATTACCGAAAAAGCAGGAGAATTAATTAATATTCCGACAGCGCAAGAAATTTGTCTGGAAAAAATGTATAATGTTGATGGAACAGTTAATACTGTTGCTAAAGATACTGAAAATACAGAAATCGAAATTCAACGTTTGAAACAACTGCTTGCAACATCACAAGTTTCAAATGTTGAAGGCGGTAAAACTGTTGTGAAAGCTGATACTATTCATTTTTCAAACAGACTTTCAAATTCTTTAGAATTAATAAAACAAGCTCATAATATAATTACTCCAATTCCAGTAAATTATAAAAATGCGTGTTTATCAGGATGGGTAGAAGGATAGAATTGTGATTAAAGATATAAGAAAAAATGTAAAAATGCCGGAAGATGTAAAATGGTTAATGCCGGGATTACAGGTGAAAAGATGGTTTGCGTTAATATTTCTTGGTACGGTTTTGATGACACTTGGAATATTAATTTTGTTTGATATTAAGCCGGTATTTTATACAATGGAATTTATTCGTAAAGTTGCGATGAATTTGTCAACAGAATGGCTTGCATTTGCGGTTGTAATGTTTGGGGCAGGAATCTTTTTTAAAGGATGGCAAAAAACAAATCTTTCAATGCTGGAAGGCGGCGATAATCAATCTCTTTTAGAACATCTATATAGAAGAAGAAAATTAAACAGAGGTCCAAAGATTGTTGCAGTTGGTGGTGGTACCGGACTTTCTATGTTGCTTAGAGGAATAAAAAATATTACCAATAATGTTACTGCTGTTGTTACAGTTGGTGATGATGGCGGCAGTTCAGGAAGACTACGTGAAGAAATGGGCGTATTGCCTCCTGGTGATATTAGAAACTGTATTGCAGCTCTTGCTGATGATGAAGATTTAGTTACTAAATTATTTCAGTATCGTTTTAAAACTGGTGAAGGACTTGAAGGACATAGTTTCGGCAATTTATTTCTGACTGCTCTTTGTTCAATTACGGGTGATATGGTTCGTGCGGTGAAAGAAAGCTCTAATGTTCTTTCAATTAGAGGTCGTGTTTTACCATCAACTCTTGATGATATGAAACTTGTCGCTGAAATGGAAGATGGAAGAATTATCCATGGAGAATCTAATATTCCAGAAGCTCATGGTAGAATTAAACGTCTTTATACAGATCCGCAAAATTGTAAGGCTCTTGCAGATGTAATTACTGCAATTAGAGATGCAGAATTAATTATTTTAGGCCCCGGAAGTTTGTATACAAGTGTTACCCCAAATTTATTAATAAAAGAAATTTCTCATGAAATTGCAAAATCAAATGCAAAGAAAATCTATGTTTGTAATATTATGACTCAGCCTGGCGAAACGGATGGGTTCAGTGTTTCAGACCATGTAAGAGCTCTTATGCAGCATGCTGGAAGTTCTAAAATTATAGATACAGTTCTTGTGAATGATTTTATGCCATCAAATCTTGCAAAAAAATACCAGATGTCCGGTTCTTATCCTGTAAAATTGGATTTAGACAATTTGAAAAAATTAGGAGTGAAACTTTTCTCTAGAAAACTTATTGAAGATAGTAAAGAAGGACTGGTAAGACACAGTTCTAATCGCGTTGCGCGTGCAATTTATTACTGGTACAGAAAAGAACATAAAAATGATAAAGTTCGTTCAAAGTTAAGTGCAAAAAATCTTCAAAAACAAGGTTGTGAAGTATAATGGCAAAAAAAATTACTGTAAATACTATTCAAAAATATAAAGATAGTAATGAAAAATTTTCAGTTTTAACAGCTTATGATTATTCGACCGCAAAATATATAGATGAAGCCGGTATTGATATTGTTTTAATAGGTGATAGTCTTGCTATGGTTGCGTTAGGATATGAAACTACTCATTCAATAGGTGTTGATGAGATGGCAATATTTACGCGCGCTGTTGCAAAAGGTGTAAGTCATGCTATGGTTGTTACTGATATGCCTTTTTTGAGTTATCATACCTGTATTGAGGATGCTGTAAAAAATTGCGGACAGATGATAAAATTAGGGGCGAATGCTGTAAAAATAGAGGGTTTTAGCGAATATATTTTAAGTGTAATAAAACGCTTAACAGAATCAGGAATTCCTGTAATTGGTCATCTTGGATTTACACCTCAATTTTTAAACACTCTCGGCGGTTATAAAATTCAGGGAAAAACAAAAGAAGCTACAGATGAAATATTAAGACAGGCAAAAGAACTTGAAAAATCAGGTGTCTTTGCAATTGTTTTGGAAATGGTTCCTCAAGAAAGTGCAAAATATATTACTGAGAATTTGAAAGTTCCTACAATATCCTGCGGTGCAGGGAAATATTGCGATGCTCAAGTTCTTGTTTCAGATGATGTGTTTGGAAAATTCTCAGAGTTTAAACCTAAGTTTGCACGAAAATATGGCGATATGAAATCATTGATTTTAGATAGTGCACGAAAATTCGATTATGATGTAAAAAACGGTAATTTTCCTAGTGATGAGGAATGCTTTTAGAGAAATTTGTTGTGTAAAATTTTTATAAATCCTCAAATCCCGGAGATGTTGAAGGCAGATTTTTGTAGCCTTCATTTGAGATAACTGTTTTTTTGATGTATTTACTTGAATAATTGCCGCGTTCAAATAATTTTTTCAACATATTTTCTCTCACAACGAGTGGATGTAATTCGTCATTACTTTCTGGATATAGTTTTACTATTTCATACCAAACAGAGGCTTCCATTGTCCAAGCGTATGTTTCTTCAGCGATAGAGTTAAATTCATCTTGATGAAGTGCTTCATGTGATAACAAAGCCGCCAATGCCCCCGGAGGCGCATCTTTATGGCGTGGATTTATGAATATGAATAGTTGTTTATTCTTTTTCCAGCCAAGAGCATCAAATTTTTCATATTCAGGATTTATTGTACCGAGGTCTCTAAATTCTATTTTGACAGGTTTTCCTGAAAGATTGTTTCCCAAAATTGCATTTCTGGAAAATTCTCCGTTTGTGCCTTTTAACATATCTAATGCAACATAAATAACCTGTTCTTTACCTGTAGATTTATACATTGGGGTAATTTGTTTTACAAATTGTGATGTGTATTTTGCCGGATAAGTTTTCGGCATTTCAATAAGTTCATTATCATTTTTTGCCGCATATGATGGTGCTGTTAATGCAAAAATTAATGCTGAAGTATACGCTATTTTCTTAATATCCACTAATCTTCTCTCCTTATTACTTGTGTAGTAATAATAATATTATAATTATCTTTTTTTTTACGTCAAATTTTTTATTTATTATTTCTGTTTAGGGCAGCAAGCTGTTTGTATAATATACGATATTCTTCTGTTTGAGAAATGTTTTCAGCTTCTTTTATGTATTCTAATGCAGCTTTATATTCATTTTTTTCTTTGTAAATTTTGCTCATCTCAGCATAATATGCCGCATTATTAACATCATATAATATTGCACGTTTCAAACATTCAATTGCTTCATCGTAGTCTTTTTCTTTAAATCTGACAACTGCAAGCCAATAATATCCTTCTGCATAATTCATATCCAGAGAAATTGATTTTTGTGCGAATTGTTTTGCTAAATCAATATTATCTGCTTTATATGCAGCATTTGCGCCTATTGAATATGCAGCGATATAATTTGGATTTTGTTCTAAAACTTGTTCAATGATTTTTAAAGCTTCTAGAAATTGCTTTTCTGCAATAAAAACTTCTGCGAGTTGACAGTTATAATTCAAGCTTACCGGACTTCTTTGAATTACTTTTGATAACATTTCATGTGCTTTATCAAACATGGAAAGTTCTTTGTATACTTTTGCTAGCGAGATAAGAGTGAAATTGTCATCAATTCCATTTTTAATATTAGTTTCAAGTTCAGTTTTAGCTCCGAGAAAATCTTTATTTTCGAATTTTAATAATGCGTTTAAAACATGTGTGTATGGATGTTCGGGATTATGTTCAAGAATATAATTTACTTCATTTTGAGCTTTATCAAATAATTTTTGCTCATAAAACATATATGCAAGTGAATACCTGTAATTGTAGTTTTCAGGATCATTACAAATGGCGTTTTGATAAGCGCTTTGAGCTTCTTCATACCATCCGTTATAAAAATATGCTTCTCCAAGATTATAAAAATATTTTGGATTTTTGTTTAATGATAAAGCTTTTGAAAAATATTTTATAGCATCAATAAATTTAGAACTTTCAAGTGCAAATATTCCCAGATAATTTAGCACTTCGTGGCTGTCAGATTTATTTGATAATGAATTAAATATTTCTTTAGATTTTTCAAAATCGTTTTTATCAAAATATATTTTTCCTAGAAGAATTAGTGCATTTTCGTTTTCAGTGTTTACTTTTAATGCGTTTTGTAAAATATTTTCTGCTAAATCTGGTTTATTGTTGTTATAATAAACGTTGGCGACAGCAAGTAAAATTTCATCATCATCTGAGTTTTCGTATTCTTTTATTCCATCCAAAGACAATATGTTTATTAATTCAATTAAATTCTTTTTTTCCGGTTGAATATTGTATATTTTTTTTGTAATTAATTCAATTTTTTCTTTTTGATTAGATAATGAATATATTTTTTTTAATATTTTTAAAGTCTCAATATGAGAATCATCTTTTTGCAAAACTTTTTCAAGATATTTTAAAGCATGAGAAAAGTCGTTTAACAAGAAATAAAGTTCCCCAATTTGAAATAATATTTCAATATTATCACTATCGGCTTCAAGAGCTTTATAAAGCATTTCTATTGCTTGTTTATAACATTGTTGAGATTTTAAATCAAAAGCCTGTTTTATATATTCTATTGTTTCTTGCATTTAGACTCCGTATGTTTGCGTTTAGTTTTCTTTTTACCGGGATTTTGCTGTTGATTATTATTTATCAATATTAGAACTTCATCTTCTCCTGCCATTTTTAGGTTGTTTCTTGCAATACCTTCAAGACTTGACATTGAAGAAAACATTTTAATATCTTGTTTTAAATTCTGATTATGAGTTTCTGCTGCATCTCTGATTTTTGTTAATGTTGATATTTTTGAGTAATAAGAAATCGTTTTGGAAATATTTAATATAGCTCCAAACCCGATTTGAATAAGGCAAAACAATAAAACAATTGTCAAAAATGAATAATAGAATCCGGATTTTGACTTTGTATTTCTTATAATTTGAGTGTTTTCTTCCGCCATATTACCTCACAATAAAAGTATAAACAAAATAATTTTGTAAAACAATATATTAGTATAAATTTACAATTTAAATATAGTTGAAAAACTAAATTGAGTTTTATTAAATCCGGTATCCATATATACAGTTTCTTTTGCCCCAACTTCTAAAAGCATTCTGTCTTTATCTTTTTTGCCAAAAGGATTAAGTGAAAATACTAGTTCGGAAGATCTTCTGTTTCTTGTAATATCTGCACTTAATTTATTCTTTAATGAAATATAATTGTTGACTTTTAATTCGGGTGTAAAAGAAATAGTGTTGTAATCTTTAGCATAGGTTGTATTTAAAGATTTTTTGAAAGTAGAACTTATTGCAAATCTTTCTTTTTCATATTTTGTAAATAAACCAGTTTCAGTTTCAAGCATTGCGATATTATCGATTTCGTTTCCATACAATGCTCCAAATGTGAAATTTCCGGATTTACCGGAAGCTTTTATTGTTGAAGGAGCTATAATGTATTCTGCATCTTGATATTGTGAAAGCTGTTTTTTCGGTGTTGTTGATAGATTTAATTTTTTTGATGCTGAAATCTTTTGAGGAGTCTTGATATTTAATACGTAATTATCATTTTCGTCTTTAAGATGAATTGTATTTGAATCTTCTATATATGTTGCATAACCTTTTAATGTGGTTGCAGATACAATATCTTCAAGTTTAATTTCATCAGAATTTTCTTCAGACGTATCTACATATATAATATCTTCTGAAGGTTCATTTGTTTTATCTTCTATATCGGGCATAGAGTAAATAAAAATATTTGGCAGGTCATCTTTACCGCCTGAAGTTGGAATCATTTTCTTTTGGGCGGCAAATGCAGGCAAAGTCATTAATAATACCAATATTAATAATACTCTCTTCATATATTTATATTTTAAACCTAAAGTATTTATAGTCAAATCTGTAAAGATATAAAATATAAATTCTATTCACCAAAATAATTTTTTAAACCAATTGTAAGTTTTTTGTTTTTACAAAGTTTTTTAAGTTTTGCAATTGCGCGGTTTTCAATTTGTCTTATACGTTCTCTTGAAACTCCGTATTGAGAGCCGATTTCATCAAGTGTCTTTTTTGTGCCGTTATTGTCAAGACCGTAGCGAAGAATTAAAACATCACGTTCTTTTGGACTTAGTTGATTAAGCATTTTTCTGATATCTTCAAATAGGTTTTCTTGCGAAACTCGGCTGTCAGGGGTTATTGAAGCTTCATCAATTATAAAATCAGCAATTTTTGAAGAATCTTCAGACGAATTTGCTGGAGTTTCCATACTGATTGTTGATTGTGCGGCTTTTACAATTGTTGTTAATTTATTTACGGAAACACCAAGTCTGTATGCAATTTCTTGTTTAGACGGAGTATGTCCGAGTTCTGTTGTTAAATCGATTGTGGCACGTCTGATTTTTCCAAGTGATTCTATCATGTGAATTGGAAGTCTGATAATCCTTGCTTTATCGGCAATTGCGCGAGAAATTGATTGTTGTATCCACCATGTGGCATATGTAGAAAACTTGTAACCTTTTGAATAATCAAAACGTCCAGCAGCTTTCATCAAGCCCATATTACCTTCTTGTATTAAGTCAAGAAAAGATAATCCGCGGCCGATATATTTTTTTGCAATGCTTACAACAAGACGCAAATTCGCATTAACTAGCATATTCTTTGAAAATTCATCATGTTCTTCAACAATTTTTTTTGCAAGAACATATTCTTCTTCTGAAGATAAAAGTGGAATTTTGCCTATTTGCTGTAAATATATTCTAACACTGTCATCAGAATTTACTGAAGTTAAATTCTCTTGAACTTTTGGATCTTCAACAGATTCAAGTACATCTTCATCGTTATCCAGTTCGTGAAAATCTATATTTTCATCTGATATTTCTTCAGATATTAGTCCATATTTTTCAAGTTCTTTCTTCATATACAATCTCTCTCTTCTTATTATTATATATTACATTTTGTATTAAGTCTATTAGTTTATAATTGTTTGCACTTGGCTCGCTTGCGCTATCTTGCTGCACTCGCCATAAACGTGTCTACGGTTGGCGCCTGCAAGAATCTTATTCTTTTGTCGCCAAGCCTTCGCACTTGGCTCGCTTGCGCGTCTTGAATTTGCTCCATGCTCACAGAGTTTCGCCAAAGTTGCTTCGCAACAAAAGGCTCAATCTGTTCGCTATCCGGACTCGTTACACTCCGTCCGTCCGCAAATTCGCTGTCTAACCGATTCAAAAATTATCGCACTGAGTGCATTTGATACATTTAGTGAATTGAAATTGTTTTGCATAGGAATTTTTACGATGAAATCTGACAATTTTAAAAGAGATTTTGAAACACCCGCATGCTCAGCTCCCATAATTATTGCAAATTTCATATCTGTATAATTTATATCATAATAATTATCTTTTGCACTTGCATCTGTTGCAACTACCCACCAGTCGGAATTTTTTAATTTTTGAACTGCGTTAACAAGGCTGTTTACTTTTATAATAGGAATGTGGTTTATTGCACCAGCACTTGTTTTTTCGACAATTGCATTAACTTGAACATTGCGCCTTGAAGGTATGATAATTCCTGATACTCCGGCGCAAACACAAGTTCTTATTATTGCACCGAGATTGTGTGAATCTTCAATACCGTCGAGAATTACTACTGAATTGTGTTCCTCTTCCAGAAAATCATCTAAATCTTTATATATTACCGGCGAAATTTGAGCAATAATGCCCTGATGATTAAATTCTGCGTATGGTAGAAATTTCTCTTTAGCAACAAATTGGAATATTATACCGTTTTCTTTTGCAAGTTCTTTTATTTTGTTAAGTTTGGCATCAGAATGGATGTTTTTTGAAATAAGTATTTTATTTATTTCTCTGTTACCGGCAATTAATGCTTCAGTTACGGCATTTTTCCCAAAAATTATATCATCCATTATTTTGAAACCTCTAACATTCTGTTTATGCATTTTAATGCTTTTTCTGCAATATTACTATCAACATTTATTTCATGTTCTTCTTTTTCTAAAGAGTTATATATATCAATTAAATTGTGCCATTTCATATTAGGGCAAATTATATTATCTTTAATTAATATAAATTCTTTTTCCGGATAATCTCTTTTTAATCTATCAACAACACCTTTTTCTGTCGCAATAATAAACGATTTATTTTTGCTCTCAGCAGCATATTTCATTATGCCTGTTGTAGAACCGACGTAATCTGAAAGTTCGGTAACTGTATGATGGCATTCCGGATGGGAAAGAACAAGAGCATCCGGATATTGTTTTCTTGCATTTGAAATATCTTCAGGTCTAATTTGCAGGTGTGTCGGGCAGAAACCTGGATAAGTTATTACTTTTACATTTCCTAATTGTTTTTCTACCCATTTGCCAAGATATGTGTCTGGTAAGAAAAGAACTTTTTCTGATTTTAAACTGTCAACTATTTTTATTGCATTAGAACTTGTGCAGCAAATATCACATTCAGATTTTACTTCTGCGGTTGAATTTATATAACAAACAGCAGGAATATCTGGATTTTCCCTTTTAAATTCCCTTAATTGATTTAATGAAATCATATCTGCCATTCTGCATCCTGATTCAAGTCTGGGCAATAAAACTTTTTTTGCTGGATTAAGAATTTTAGCGGTTTGTGCCATAAAATATACGCCTGCAAAAAGAATTATATCAGCACTGGTTTTTGCTGCCATTTGACTTAAATATAATGAATCTCCTACAAAATCAGCAACCTCATCAATTTCAACATTCTGATAACAATGTGCTAAAATAACTGCATTTTTCTCTTTTTTTAGTTTATTAATCTTTGTAACCAGCTCATTCATCCGGGTAAATTCTCCTACAATTGATGTAAATTTATATTAAGTGTATTTACTTTATGAAATATATTGTATAATAAAAAAGGATTATAGTAAATAAGTGTTAGAAGATTATGGATTTAAACAATTTATTAAGCCAAATTGGCATTGGAAGCAGAGAAACAGTATATTTATCAGTAACACCGGGTGTAGGACTTGAATTAATTCAAATAGATCCGGGAACTAAAACCGTTAACAAATATTCATACAGACCTTTGCAATATAATGATTCATTAAGAGAAATCGCAAATCTTGAAGGTTTTAAAACGGCAGTTACAGAATTGTTTGCTGAATTGAAAATTAATCCAAAATGTAATGTGGTATTGAATATGCCGATGGTTCTTTTTGGAATAAAAGAATTACCTGTACTCCTTGGAGATGAAGCGGTTACTGAAGCTTTAACTTCTGAAGTTGAACAGTCATATGTATTTAAAAGATATGAACCGATTGTAAGCTGGATTGATGTAAGTAACAGTAATTCAGGAGAAATGAGACGACTTTTCTATACTGCTATTCAAAAAAATATTGTAGATGATATAAAAAATATTTTACAGGAAATAGGATCAACTTTAATTAGTGTAGAAGTTTCTCTTACATCTGTTTTAAAAGCTTTAAGTTATTCAAATTTAACTGAAACTCAAATGCAAGATGGAATTTCCTGGAATTTGATGTTGATTTCGCAAAATGGTTATTCTATTTGTTCAATGGTTGGTAAAAATATTGTAGATTATTATGAAGAACCTCTTGCTATCAAATCTTTTGAAGGTGATGAAATTTATAATGCCATAAACGCATCTGCGCAGATTACTTTAATGAGTTTCCCCGCAAATTACCTTTATATTGTTTCTGAAACTGATATGGTAAGTGCTGAATTATTGGCTTCCAGACTTCAAGCAGAAGGTATTGTTAATTATTTAGAAAATAATGACTTTAAAAAACAGGATATAATACCTGTTAGTTTAGAAATTCTTGAAGAAACTGCACGTAAAATTTCTTTAGAAGCTATTGGTATTGCGGCACCAGTTAATATGCCCGTTAAATTTAATTTCTTAAATGCTCCGGGAAAAGATGGAAATGGCGAAAATCCTGATGAGCCGGTTCATGTGGTTCTAGGTTCTCAAGAATTTGATATATCTCCTAACATGGCGCGAAATTTTGCTCTTATTATAGCTGCTGTAATTATTGTGCCGGCACTTTTATTATTTATGTTTGTACCGATGGTTGTTAAAAATAAACAGGCACAGTTGGATGATATAAATTCAAAACTTTCTAATGTTCAAGCAGAAATTAAGAAGCTTGAAGAAGAACAAAATAAATTTAAAGATTTTGATGTAAATTCTGAAATTAAAAAAGTTTTAAACGATAACCGTTCAAAACTTATGTCTTATACCGCTCTTGGAGATTCTATACCTAAAAAACTCTGGCTGACATATTTTGTTGCAAAAGATGATGGTAAAATTGATATTAAGGGTGAATCGTCAAATGTTGAGGATGTTTATACTTTTTATAGAAATTTAAAAGATTCTTTAATAAATACAAAATTGAGGCTTCATAAGCTGGAAATGAAATCAGATTCAATTGATGATGCGGTTAGTATTGATTTAAATCAATCTTCTGATTATCAATTCGAAATTACGAATATGACTGATTCTGAACTTAATCCGGCGCCTCCGGCTGCCGAAAAAGCACCGGCTAATCCGGAACCAAAACCTGAAAAAGAAGAAGCTTCAAAAATGTTGAATAAACCATTATTAAACATAGGAAAATAAGAGGTAACTGTGGAAAATAATTATAAAGAATATGCAAAAATATTTAAAGTCGCAATTGGAATATTAGCAGGGGCTATATTACTGTTTATTTTAATGATTGCAAAAACTGTTCCTGAAATACAAAAAATTTCAGATTTGCAAAATGATTATAAAACTGCTACATCATCACTTGCAGATGCGGAAAGAAAGCTTGAAAATCTGAAAAATAAAGCCGCAGAAAAAAAAGTTGAAGATGAAAACATGATTAAAGCATTTTTCAAACCAATTACTACAGTTGCAGATACTGAAGCTGCTATTTCTGATGAATTTGGTGAAATTTTGCAAATTATGCGTGAGAATAAAATTAAAACACGTTCTATAAAATATGATTATGACCCTCAAGATGATAATTTTGTTAAAAATGCCGCAAGCAGATATCATGTTTGCAGGGTTACAGCAGAAATGATTGCTAATTATTCAAGTTTTGAAAATTTCTTGCGAGAATTATATAAACATGAACACTTTATTGAAATTTCAAAAATTGAAATTGTGCCATATCAAAAAAATAAACGTATTCTTTTGATAAATTTACAATTTAAATTATATGCACAAAGAGATCCTTCAACTTATACAACACCGCAAGTTTCTCCTGAAAACTCAGAAAATTCTGAATCTCAGAATAATGGTAAAACTTCTAAATAGAAAAATATTTACTATTGAAATAAATTAAAATTTATTCCGAAATATCTTTCTTTGTTTTTCATGCAGGCTTCGCAAAAATTTGTTTCAAGTGTATTGTGTCTTGCAAAATCAGTGAATTCTGAGCCGCATCGTCCTCTATGATCGTTAGCAAGAAACGGGCAGCTATAAATTCCTTTTGCTGTCAAAATTCTGCCATATTTGCAATCTGAATTTATTTGTGAATAATCAATATTTTCGCAAACCGGTTTGTTTTTATCAAAAAATTCATTTATGGTAAAATTATTATCTTGAGCATCGAATCCGGCTTTTATGCAAATTTTTTTGAATTCATTTATTAATGTTTTTTTATCTTCATTATAATAGTTGGTTATACTTAAAATAGGATTGAAACCGTATTTTGTTAAACTTTTAATGGCATGAATTACTGTTCTATAAGAACCGCGAGATCTTATTTCATCATTTTTAAGTTCATCATAATGATCAATGCTTAACTTAAATATGATTTCATTATTACCTTCTTCTTCAACGCGTTTTAAAAATCTTGCTTTCTTCTCGTTAATGAAACTTCCATTTGTAAAAATACATACATTTGAACGTTTTAAACAAGTTCTTAAAATAAGGTTAAAGTCTGGATGTGTCATAGGCTCAGCACCTGTAAGATAGATACACATTATATTTTCATTTTTAGTGTCATTAAGCGCTTTTTTAATATTATCAAAAGGAATAAAATCCTTAACTTGTTTACTTAAAGGAAAATCAATATAACAGTGTTTGCATCTTTGGTTACAGTTTTTGGCTGTAAGTTCTATAAATAAATTATTAAGTTCAATCATATTACAAGTTGGTGTTTGAAAAATTATATTTTTCATAAAGGCATCTCCTATATTTCAAAACAATAATAAAACTTTAAGTTTAAAAATAAATTGACCAATGAGGTAATTCTGAACTTAATAAATTGTCAAACAGGTTTTGTGAAAAAAGATGTCTAGTCTTGAAATATTGCTAAAATATGTTAAACTAAATATATGAATAGATTTTTGAGTGAGCCTGAAGAGTTGAAAAATTTTGAATTTATGTTGGAAAATCCCGTCGGGGGGGGGGCAATCGTCGCGTAGCTCATAGGCTTTGGCGAGTTAATGATGTGTTTGGTGATATTTCCCCTCTACCTTTGGGAGCGGATTGCGAGCCGAGGCTGGAGCAATTTTG
>CATLEG010000029.1 GCA_949915775.1 uncultured Candidatus Melainabacteria bacterium
ATCGTCTTAAACTTTTATTGTTCTTTTATGACTTGTCCTCTCGCATCTGTTTATCCTTGTTTCAGGATCAGTTTGAGGTTTAACCCTCACCCGAAATACTAAATTCGTTTCACTCATTAAGTATTTCTACCCTCTCCCAGAGGTAGAGGGGATTTTCATTTATGCTTCAGCAGATTCTGCTGATTCAGCTTTTTTCTGAGCAGATGTTCTGATTTTAGAAATCATTACTCTTGTAAAGCCTTGTCTGTGACCTTGTTTTTTTCTGTAACCTTTTTTAGGTCTTTGTTTGTAAACTATTACTTTTTTAGCTTTGTCGTGTTTTACGATAGTTCCTTCAGCAGATGCACCAGCAACGTAAGGTTGACCTACTTTAGATTTTTTACCGTTTACAATCATGACAACTTTGTCAAATACAACTTTAGCGTTTTCTTCGCCTTCTAATAATTCAACATCTAGGTATCTTCCTTCTTCAACCTGATATTGTTTTCCGCCTGTTTCTACAATTGCGAACATTTTCTTTTCCTTTCTGGTATCGTAATTTTTGCGACGCGCAGCGGGGCAAAAATATTTATTAACGAGTTACCGCATACTAATACATCAATAATTATCCACCGCTAAAACCCGTCTGTCAAGTAGTATTAACATTTTTTAACGTTATGACACTGTAGATTTGTTTGGTATAAAATTGTTATATGATTAAATTTACTTTGGAAGAGATTAAAAGAGCGACAGGTGCTCAAATTGATGGTGAGGGAAGTTTTGAAATCTCCACTGATACACGAACTATAAAAAAAGGTGATTTGTATTTGCCTTTGAAAGGTGCAAATTTTGATGGCGAAAATTTTTGTGATAAAGCACTTGAAGCTGGTGCTGCCGGATGTTTTTATACAAAAGAAAAACCATGTGAATTTGCAATAAAAGTTGAAGATACTTTAACTACTTATTTGCAAATTGCAAATTTTGCAAGACAAAAATATAATCCGAAAGTTATCGGAGTTACGGGTAGTTCAGGTAAAACCACGACAAAAGAAATGATTTATTCTGTGATTTCCGAAAAATTTAAAACTCATAAAACTTTTTCAAATCACAATAATGAAATCGGATTTTGCCAGACTGTTCTTTCAATGCCTGAGGATACGGAAGTTCTTATTGTAGAAATGGGTATGCGCGGTTTGGGCGAGATTGAACTTATTACAAAATATGCAGAACCTGATTTTGCTGTAATTACTAATGCGGGTTCGGCTCATATCGGGCGTTTAGGAAGTCTTGATAATATTGCTAAAGCAAAATGTGAGATTACAACTGCTTTGAAAGAAACTCTTATCGCGCATGACAGTGAGTGTTTGAGAAAATTTGCAAATTTTGATGGAGAAAAAATATTTTATTCTATTAATGATGTAGAAATTTTAGAAAAAAGAAGCGGATATTCAAGATTTGTTTATCCTTTGCCATGTCCTACCCTTGAGGGAGGACCGGAATCTTTGATTTCGAGGAGGGGTAATGTTTATGAACTTAATGTAGAAGGTGATTACAATATTGAAAACTCGCTTTCTGCAATTGAGATTGGCTATAAGCTCGGCATGTCTTATGATGAGATTAAACGCGGACTTTTAGCTTACAGACCGATTGAAAAACGCTGGGAAGCTCAAAATATCAAAGGATTTAATATAATTAACGATAGTTATAATGCAAATCCGGAGTCAATGAAAGCATCAGTATCAACGTTTTTGGAGCTTTACGATAAGCCGGTTGTGATATTGGGTAATATGGGTGAACTTGGTGAGAATGAAGTTGAATTTCATAGAGAAGTTGGTAGATACCTTGGCAAAAAATTTGGGATTTGCCCCCACCCCGAAATCAAAGATTTCGACCCTTCCTCGAGGGGAGGGTATCCTGAGTTTTTGACTGTCGGCAATTTGGCTCGTTATATAGGTGAAGAACTTGAAAAATGCGGGTTGGATGTAAAATCGTTTGACAATAATATTGAAACATCTCGTTACATTCTTGATAATCTAAATGCGGGTAGTACAATATTTTTAAAAGCTTCAAGAGCTATGAAGTTTGAAGAAATAATTGAAAAGTTAAAGAACTAATGATATTCTCGAACTACCCTCGCCCCTTGAGGGAGAGGGCTAGGGTGAGTGGTAAAAGATGAAGAAAGGTAAAATCGAGACCGGAGATTCTGAAACCACTCCAAGAGGACACATTTTCCACAAAATCAACAGATTTTGGGAAAAGGAGGCAAGTTCAGAATGACCGAAAGGCGAGCAACTTATAAAGGTAGTGAATATGATAATAATATTTGTAAAGAGGGTATAAAAAATGATAATGTTAGCAGTGGCATTTTTGCTGGGGATGATTTTATGTTTACTATTTGGTGTACCATATATTGATTTTTTAAAAAAACACTTAATAGGACAGTATGTTAAAGATTGTGCGCCGGAGGCTCACGCAAAAAAACAGGGAACTCCTACAACCGGCGGTATTTTTATAATTATTGCAATTATTCTCGGTTCTATTATTACTCTTGCTATGGCACAAAGACTTACTACAGAGGCTTTTATAATTCTTTTGACTCTTTTATTTTATACATTTGCAGGGTTTCAAGATGATTATATTAAAATTAAAGGGAAAGGCAATGACGGCTTAACTGCCCGCGGTAAACTTTTAAGACAAATTGCGATTGCAATGCTGCCGATTTTGTTTATGATGTTAACAAAAACAAATACAGGAGATGTAACTGTAGGTCAGTATGTTTTGCATTTAGGCTGGTTATATCCTATTTTTGCAGTTTTTGTTATTACCGGTGCCTCGAATGCTTATAATTTAACAGATGGATTGGATGGTTTAGCTGCTTCAACAGGTATTTTTGCATTTATTGCGTGTGCTATTATTTGCTTGTTTTGTGGGTCGCCTGAGGCTGGAATTATATCAGCGGCGGTTGCTGGTGCATTAGCGGGATTTTTAAAATTTAATAAACCCAAAGCAGAAGTCTTTATGGGTGATACAGGATCTCTTGCGATAGGCGGACTTTTAGGTACAGTTGCTGTTCTTGGAAAATTTGAAATTTTACTTGTTTTGATTGCGGGAGTTTTTGTAATGGAAACTTTATCGGTAATTATTCAGGTTATTAGTTTTAAAACAACAGGAAAAAGAGTTTTTAAAATGTCGCCGATACATCACCATTTTGAACTTTGTGATTGGTCTGAAAAGAAAATTGTTACAGTGTTTGCGTTGGTGTCAGCTATACTCTCTTTGGCGGCTGTTGTAATTTATTTTTTAACTAGCGGAATATGCTTATAATAAAAGGTGATTAGAGATGAAGTGGTTTGATAAAAAAGTTTTAGTATTAGGTTTTTCAAAAAGCGGAATATCTGCGGCAAAATATTTGAATAGTGTTGGAGCAGATGTTTATATTACTGAATATCGTGAACAAAAAGAAGATGATTCTATAAAACTAAAGGAAATTTTAGAACTCGGAATAAATGTAGAATTTGGCGGACATAGTGATGAATTTATTAAAGATTCGTATGTTGCCGTAACAAGTCCGGGGATTCCTCCGAAATCAGAAATTATGTCAAGATTAAAAGCTGAAAATATAAATATTATATCTGAAGTGGAATTGGCTTTTAATGAGACTTCAAAACCGTTTATAGCAATTACCGGAACTAATGGTAAAACAACAACAACAGCTTTGACTGCTCATATTTTATCAAGTGAATATATAGCTGAACCTTGCGGAAATTATGGCGTTCCGCCTTGTGATTTGTTGAATGAAAAGATTGATTATTTTGTATGTGAATGCAGTTCTTTTCAATTGGAATACAGTCCGGCTTTTACTCCGCAAATAGCAGTATTTACGAATTTAACACCTGATCATATTGATTGGCATGGCGGAGTTGAAAATTATTTTAAAGCAAAAGCAAGAATTTTTAAGAAACCTCAAGCTGCTGCTTTTGCAGTTTTAAATGCTAAAGATGAAAAACTTGTTCAACTAGCTGAAGAATGCGGAGGTACAGTATTTTTCTTTGATGGTGAAATCGGTGAAAATTGCTGTTATATAAAAGATGATGCCATTTTCTTTAAACGTAATAACAAAGAGGAAAAAATAATTACTCTTGAAGATTGTCCGCTTATTGGAAATCATAATTATCAAAATGTAATGTGTTCTGT
Organism: uncultured Candidatus Melainabacteria bacterium; assembly: GCA_949915775.1. GTDB lineage: Bacteria > Cyanobacteriota > Vampirovibrionia > Gastranaerophilales > Gastranaerophilaceae > Stercorousia. The sequence goes on from CATLEG010000029.1 coordinate 4,174, forward strand.
TATTGTCGCAAAATTGGAAGGAATTTCAAATGAGCATATAAGAGAATCGATAATGTCTTTTAAAGTTCCCGAACATCGTTTAGAAAAATTTGCACAAATCGGCAAGACTATTTTCTATAATGATTCAAAGGCTACAAATCCGGAGGCGAGTTTAGTTGCAATAAATTCTTTCAATAATTGTGATGTAGCTTTAATTGCAGGCGGACGAGATAAAAATACAGACTTGAAAGAATTTTGTGATGCCGCAAATGAACATATTAAAACCGTAATTTTGATTGGTGAAGCGGCAGATAGATTCGAAGAAAATTTGAAAACTAATGGATTTGAAAATATAATTAGAGAAGAAACTATGCAGTCGGCAATTGATAAATCTATTGAATTAAATCCTGATGTAGTTTTATTGTCGCCGGCATGTGCAAGTTTTGATATGTTTACCGGATATGAAGAAAGAGGAAGGGTTTTTAAGGAATATGTCTTATCAAAGATCAATGAGGCGTGAACCACAGGATAATAGTAATAAAATTCAGAGTGTTATTGTATCTTCACCTGATAAAACACTTTTGATTGTTGTTGCATTTCTTGTAATAATAGGCTTTTTAGCCATTTTTTCCGCTACAGCGCCAAAGTGTCTTGATGAGGGAGGAAATCCAGCTCAGTTTTTATTTAAACAGTTAATCTGTTTTGTTGTGGGATTTTTTGGACTTAAATTCTTTATGAATTATGATTACAAAAAACTTGCAAACTGGAACGTGATCATTATGGCATCAATTCTTGTAGCCTTGTTTCTTGTCGATTTTACACCGTTAGGTGTTGTTGTTAACGGGGCTAAAAGATGGATTAATATTGCAGGATTTCAATTGCAGCCATCAGAATTTGCAAAACCTGCCGTAGTACTTTTGCTTGCAAGTGCGTTTAGAAAAGATGCAAATCTTTTTGATCAGGACAAGTGGGTTTGGGCGTTTTTTCCAATAATTGCGATGGCTGGGTTAATTTTTATTCAGCCTAACCTTTCAATGGTAATTTTATTGGGTATGACAACTGTTGTGATGTACATGGCTGCCGGCGGTTCTATGAAACTGTTTTTGAGTTGTGTAGGAACGATGTTTGCAACACTTGTTATAGGACTTACAACTATTATTAAACCTTATCAATTGCAGCGTATAAAAACATGGCGTCATCCAGAAAGTGATCCTTTGGGGGCAGGGTATAATATTATTCAATCCTTAATTGCATTTGCCTCCGGTGGTTTTAGCGGTGTTGGTTATGGCGGTTCTATTCAAAAACTATCTTATTTACCTGAATGTCATACAGACTTTATTTTTGCAATTATTGCGGAAGAATTAGGGTTTGTTGGATGTGTGCTTGTAATTGGGTTATTTTTTACTTTTATGCAGAGAGGTTTTGTAATTGCGGCTCGTTGTCCTGATATGTATGGCAAACTTTTAGCCGTTGGAATAACTTTTTCAATTACGTTTCAAGCCTTTATGAATATGAGTGTAGCAAGTTCATTCCTTCCTACAACAGGTGTTCCGCTTCCATTTATAAGTTATGGCGGTTCTTCACTTATTGTTTCAATGATTATGGTAGGAATTTTATTGAATATTTCAAAGAAAAAAATTAAAAAAATAAGGAACAGATATTAATGGCAAGATATTTTATAACAGGTGGAGGTACAGGCGGACATATTTATCCTGCAATTGCGGTGGCGGAAGCTCTAGTGTCAACTGGTGATGAAGTCCTTTACGTAGGTAATCCTAAGAATCTCGAGTTTGAGATTGTTAAACAAAAAGGTTACAAATTTTTAGGTGTAAATGTTCATGGTATGCCGAGAAGTGCCGGTTTTACACTTGTAAAATGGGGATTTGAACTTATAGGTGCGGTTTTAAAATGTTGTTATTATCTTTTAAAATATAAACCTGATGCAGTGTTTGGAACAGGCGGTTATGTTTCTGCTCCGGCTTTGATTGCGGCAAAATTCTTGAGAGTTCCATACATGATGCATGATTGTGATGCACAACCCGGGCTTGTAACAAGAAAATTGGCACCTTCTGCATCTGCTGTGTCTGTAGCTTTTGATTGTGCATGTGAAAAGATAAATAACAAAAACTGTTACGTGAATGGCAATCCAATCCGCAGCGAATTTAAAACAATAACAAAGCATGAGGCTCGAGAAAAACTTAGGCTTGAGAATAAGCTTACATTATGTATTATGGGTGGTTCGCAAGGTGCACGATCTATTAATGATGCAACAGTTGAAATTTTAAAAAAACTTGTTCAAGATTTAGATTTACAGGTGATTTTTCAAACAGGAAAGAAAAATTTTGATAGAGTAATAGAGCAATTACTTAAACTTTATCCTGAATATGAAACTAATAATAATTTGATTATAAAACCATATTTTGATGATATGGTGACAGTTTTAAAAGCCTCTGATATTGCTGTATCACGCTCAGGCTCGTTAAGTATTTCAGAAATTTGCGCCTCTGCTATTGCTCCGATTTTTGTACCATATCCACATGCGGCCGCTGATCATCAACGTAAAAATGCAAAATTTATGGTTGAAAAAGGGGCAGGAATTTATCTGGAAGACAGCGAAATTAATGAAAAAACATTGTTGGATGCTATCAATTCAGCAATTTCAAATTTGGATGAATTGCAAAAAAATTCGTTAGAACTTGCAAGATTTGATGGTGTAACAAAAATCGTAGAACAGTTGAGTTTATGTATAAATTTAATTTTACAATGACAATATTTTTAAAGCTTCTTTTAAAATTTCTTCAGCATTTTTTCGATTATCGGTTACTGCTTTTGATATTGCATTTTGTATTTCACCACGCTCATAACCCAATGACACAAGTACCATTTGAGCATCTTCAACAGCTTGATTGTCAACTTTTGCAGATGAAATAGAAGTAATTTTTATTGGTTCTTTCGTCTGATAATTTATTAATTTATCTTTCAATTCTAAAATAATTTTTTGTGCAAGTTTTGGACCTACACCTTTTGCAGTGGTAAGAGACTTAAAGTTTCCATCAATTACAAGTCCGATAAGTTCAGAGGCTTCAAATTCATCAAGAAGTGTTAATGCCATTTTTGCACCAACTCCAGAAACCGATGTTAAAATATTGAAAATATCCCTGTCTTCTTTTTTCAAGAAACCGCATAGACTCATTTTATCTTCTTTATGCAAAAGAACAGTATAAATCTTTAATTCCTCTTCTTTTGCCAAATTAAAATCTCTTGTCGTAACCTCCAGCAAATAACCAATGCCTGATGTTTCTACGGTAACATAAGATCCTTTAGATGTATTAGATTTATTTGTTAAAATACCTTTGATGTAATCATACATAATTATTTTTCAAGTCCTCGTCTAATTTCATATACAGCACTTTCCAACTCTTTATTAGTTCTAAGTTCATCACGAATTTTTTCGTATGAATAAAGCATTGTAGTATGTTTTTTCTTAAAAAATTCCGCAATAGATTCAAAGCTTTTTTGAGTAATTTCTCTTGTCATATAAACCGCAACATGACGGGCTGAAGATACTCTTTGGTTTCTAGCGGAACTTAAAAAGTCAGCCATTGAAACACCATAATATTCTCCAACAGCTTTTGCAACCTCAGAAATCCCAATTTCTTGCTTCATTGCTTCACAATTTAAAACTTTTCTAGCAAATTCAAATGTAAGTTCTGTTTTTTCAATATCTGCATAAGCACTAACTTTATTAAAAGCGCCTTCAAGTTCTCTTACGTTATTTACGTAATTTTTAGCAATATATTCAAAAACAGAGAATTCGGCATTTATTCCTGACATATCGGCAAGATTTTTTAAAATTGCAACACGAGTTTCAAAATCCGGAGGTGTAATATCAACCATCAAACCCATTTCAAAACGTGTTCTTAATCTGTCCGGAAGGGTTGGAATATCTTTTGGCAGTCTGTCAGATGTTATAACAATTTGTTTGTTATTGTTATGAAGGCTGTCAAAAGTGTGAAAAATTTCTTCCATTGTGTAAGTTTTACTTTCTAGAAATTGAATATCGTCAATAAGTAAAACATCTACATTTCTGTATTTTTGACGGAATTTGTCCATACGGTTTGTTTTATCATTGCCGCCGGTTTGAAGATTTTTAATAAGTTCATTAAAATATTCTTCGGTTTTAATATATTTAACTTTTAATTTTGGTTTATTGAAAATAATGTAATGCCCGATTGCTTGCATAAGGTGGGTTTTGCCAAGTCCGGATGCACCATAAATAAACAACGGATTATATTTTTTTGCGGGATTTTGTGCAACTGTCATTGCTGCGGCATGAGCAAAACGACTGTTTTCACCTACAACAAAATTCGAAAATTTATATTTGAGATTAAGATTTGCTGAAGACTGCATCTGAGCAAGGTTGTCCATTGCTCTGGTTTCATCTGTTTCTATAGGTGTCCGTTTTTGTTTTTGAAGTTCTTTCTTCTTTTCTTTTTGATATCTATCAGCAAATTCTTCATCAAACAAAATATTATAACTTATATTTTTCCCGTAAGCATTTTTTAAAGCTTCAAGAATTTTTGCATCATGTTGAGATTTTACAGCTTGAGGTGCAAGTGCATGAGCTGTAATAAGTGTAAGCATATTCCCATCAAAAGAAGCCGCCTCTAACGGTTCAATCCACATTTTAAATGTCGGAACTGTAACAGCTAACTCCTCTTTAGCTTTTTCCCAAATTTCTTTAACTTCCATATAGATATAATACTATAAACAATTATGATAAATAATTAATTATCATGATTTGTAAAGAATATTTTATTTTTCTGAAAAATGCATCGTAAAATTATTATCAAGACTTTCAAAATAACTCTTGGTATCATCGGATTTTTATTTTTTGTTATAATAAGAAAAAAAGGAGATATTTATGCCAATAGATTTTAATCCGCATTTCTGGTTTAACAATAACAATAATATTTCGCAAAAAATTGTACATCAATCTTTTATTCATAATCAGCCTATTCAAGATACTTACATAAAAACTGTGCAAAATGATTATGCCGGAATTAAAATCAGTAAAAAAGATTTTGGCACATTGAAAAACGGTGAAAAAACCAAACTTTATACAATAACAAATAAAAACGGTGCAAGCGTTGACCTGTCTACTTTCGGCGCAACAATTACATCTATAAAAGTTCCAGATAAAAACGGAAAAATCATAGACGTGACACAAGGCTATGATAATGTAACACCATACGAAACCGCACCAGTAGGACACGCTGGCGGAACAATCGGACCTTACGCAAACAAAATCAGCGACGGTAAATTTAAACTCGGTGAAACCGAATATACGCTTGAATGCAATAAAGATAACGGCAAAACACATTCTCATGGCGGCTTTCAAGGACTTGACGTTAAAAACTGGAAAGCTGAACAACTAAAAGACGGTATTAAATTTACTTATCTGAAAAAAGATATGGAAAACGGTTACCCTGCAAATGTTGAAATGAGCGTTACATATAAATTTGACAATGATAACAAATTACATATTTTATATAACGCAAAAACAGACAATGACACAATTGTAAACCTTACAAACCACACATATTTTAACCTTAACGGAGCAGAAAACACAATAGAAAATTCTGTTTTAGACCATGTCGTAACTTTGCCAAACTCGTCAAAATTCACCAAAAATAGCGAAATTGCAGTTCCTACAGGCGAGATTACAGATGTAGAAAACACTCCGTTTGATTTTAGAACACCTAAAAAAATCGGTGATGTAATAAATTCTGACCATGACCAGATTAAAATAGGCAGCGGTTTTGACCAGAATTACTGCATAGACAACTACGACGGCAAAAATCTTGTTGAAGTTGCAGATGTAAAATCTCCGAAAACCGGAATAAATTTAAAGGTTTCGACAAATCTTCCGGGATTTCAGTTTTACACAGCAAACCATTTGGGAAAATCAACTCAGCCTGCGGGAAAAAGCGGAAGCAAATATGAAAAACGTTCATCTTTCTGCGTTGAACCGCAATTTTACCCAAATGCCATAAATACAGACAGTTTCAAAGAAAAAGGTATCCTAAAAGCAGGTGATGAATACAACAGAGAAATTGTTTATTCGTTCTCTGCCGAATAGTCATCGGAGTTTTAATCCATTATGATTTTTTAAAAATATTTGTACCAATACTATTTTCAGCTTTTTTAAAACTTGCAGGTTCAGCTTGCGATATTAGAGGCTGTTCTGGTCTGTGTTTTATTCCAAAAAAACTTTTTACACGAGCCAACCTTGCTTGTCTTAATTCTTGTTTTGCTGCCGTTGCTAAGTTTTGCATCGTTAGAATTCGTTCTTGATTAATCGGCAGAGTTGAGCCTCTGTAAACATCAGCCGCACCATATCCGGCAGAAAAAGAACGAGCTTCGTCTTGATATAAAGCTTTCAAGTTTTCCAAGATATAAATATTTTCTTTATTATTACCCGCTGTCAAACCAGCTTCCTTATAAAGAAGCTGACGCGCTTCCTCTAATGTTATTGCTTTTCCCGACGCTTTGGTTTGCCCAATTGCAGATTTATATGGAAGCATATATTTATTGCCCATATCTGCTTGGACAGACTTTGCCTGCATTTTATCAATATATTTTCGACCACGAGAAAATTTTCCAAATATTCCCCTTGGTACTGATAATTTACCTGTAGTAAAACTTAGTGCATGCTGTAATTCATGTGTAACAATATTGACACCATTTGCACCTTGCGCAAAATTTTCATTAATAAAAATATCAGCACATCTTGCATACTTGCTCGGGCTTGTGATACCTGCAAAATTTCGAAACGCATCATCAATATATGCTTCAGGAATCCCCTGTTTTAAAGCTTGTTCTTTAAAAGCTTCCCTGTCAAGAAAATGAATTCTTGAAGCTGCCTTTTTGCCGACCGTATCTTCTACAATCTTTTTTACCTCAGCGGTATTAAGCTTTCCACCATTACTTTTTGCAGTCAGTGCAATCTTTTCCCCTATAATTCTGCTATTCTTTGCCAAACCGCGATTAGATAATACACCTGTTGCCTTAAAAACAAGACGTCCCAAAGTAACCATTTTAATTTCTCCTTATAAGTAATTTCCCCTTATAGATATAAAAACATTTTGATTTCAAAAATTGCCCGATTAGAAAAATTTATACTCCATGTAGATGATATTAATTAAGTTTTGTAAAGTTTATTATTATTTATGTCGTCAAACACGAAACAGAATATACATCTTATTGGAGCTCATTGATGTCAGAACAAACATTATTACAGCCAATCAAGGCCGCAAATATAGATAAAGCAAGAGAATCACTTGAAAAAGCAAGAATTGCACACGAAAATTATTTAATTCGTCAGCAAAATAGCGACTTACAAGAGGCTATAGAATATTATATTGATGCTGTAAAATATGATCCATCAATGCCTGAAGCTTATTATCGTTTAGCAACATTAATGTGGGAGCAGGGACAAATTAGTCTTGATACTGCAATTGAACAATGCAAAACAGCAGTTTCTTTAGCACCTCAAAATGTTAATGCTCACCTATACACCGGTTTTTTCATGAAACTTGCTCAGGATTTTAAATCTGCTGAACAAGAATTCAAATCTGCTATAAAAATGGGGAAATTTAAATCAGGACGACCCAGATTAATCCTTTCCCAATCTATTTTACAAAAAATAAATTCTCAAAATGCTTCAGCAGGAGATTATTTAAACTTTTTATATTATTTTCTTTCCGGCAGTATCATGCTTGCCTGGGATAGACCATCTATGAAGATGTTTTATAAAAACATATCTGATGATTTTTCTGTTTTTACATTTAATACAGTAGGAAAATTTTTAGAAAAATTTAAATTATACCCAAGTGCAGAAGTAGTCTATAAACAGGCTATCATGACAACTAATCATGGCGAAATTTTCTATAACAAAATGGGTGATTTAGCTTTAAAAAATAAAGAATTGGATTTAACTGTTGATTGTTACAGAAAAGTTTTGGAAGAAAATCCGCTTAATCGTGAAGTATTAATAAAACTTGCAACTGTATTACAAACTTATTTTCCTGAAAATACTGATGAAGCCGTTGATTGTTATGAAAAACTTCTTGAATTTGATATTGATACTCCTCAAATTTATTACGAATTGGGACATTTATATCTTAGGAAAGAAGATAAAATAAATTCTATAAGTGCATTTAAATTGGCAGTGGAACGTGACAGTGAAAATCCATTTTATAATAATTCATTAGCATATGCATATTCAAAAGCGGAACTTTATGATGATTCGATTGAACATTATCAAAAAGCTATTTCTATTAATCCTGATAAAGAATGGACATCAATTGTTTGTCAGGCATTAGGTTCAATTTATGCAGAAGTTAAAGGAAATATTGAAGCCGCTATATCTACTTATCAGGCCGGTATAATTCTTGATGAAAAGAATTATGAACTTTATTTGTCGTTGGGTGATGTATATATGGCGGCATATGATTTGGATAGTGCAATAAGAACTTATTGTGATGCTATCTTGCTTAATCCGGAAGATTATAGAGGGTATTCTAAGGCTGGGATTGCATTGTGGGAAAAGGATTATCTTGAAGAAGCTTTAGTGTCCTTCCACAAATCAATTGATTTAAATCCTGATAATGAATATGCTCAAAATAATTTAGGAATTTTATATTTGGATGGATTGGGTGATGCTGAAGAAGCTTTAGAATATTTTGAAAGAGCCGTAGAATTGAATCCTAATTATACACTTGCATATTTTAATGCGGCTAGAGCATCTGAAGCTATGGGATTTACTAATGATGCCGCAAATTATTATCAAATGTCCATAGATTTAAACAAAATAACTCAAGAATTGGATGAAGAAGATATATATTCAAGACTTCACAAGTTATTTGATATTTAATTGTTAACAAATGTAACGAATTAAGCTTTTGCTGAAATCTCAACTTTTGGGAATTGTTTATATATATACAAATACAAAAAAGAGGACGAGAGAGATGGCAATTTCAAATTTACACGAAACATTGTTAATGTACACTAAAAGAAAATCTATGATTAATAACGATTTGTCTGCAACAATGATGAATATGCTGAATTCATCTAAACAGGTTGCAGAAGAACAAGCAAAATATAATGACAAAGTTAATGATGCTTATTATTCTTATTATGATGATGATCCGGATACATACGAAGTTATTATGGAGCAGTTGGAAAATGAGCATGAACTTGTACTTGCGAATTTGAATTCCTGGGAACAAGAATTAGAACTTGAAAAGAATAATCTTGAAACTCAATTAAATGAAATCAATTCTTATGAAAGTTCTTGGACAAAACTTTTACAAACAAATATTAAAGGTGATTTCTCATACGGAGGACTTTCACAATAATAAAAATTTTAAAGCGGTTTTTAAAACCGCTTTTTTGTTATAAAATATTTATATGTATAATAATCAAAAATTTGGCGCATTTATAGTACCCACAGGTATTGGGGCTTCTGTTGGCGGATATGCCGGAGATGCTTCATCTTATGCAAGGAAATTCGCAAAAAATTCAAAACTTATTGTTAATCCTAATGTCGTTAATGCAGGTGGTTTTTCCGGAATTACAGATAATATGCTTTATGTTGAAGGATATTCTTTAGATGAATTTTTTAAGGGAAATATTAATTTAGTACCGTCTGAAAATAATAAAATCGGTATTGTTTTTGATAAAGCAATTTCACAAGATGTTTTGAATGTTCATCTAAATACTATGAATGCAGTTAAATGTGTTTATGGGGTTAATATAAAAGCTTATGAAATAACAGAAAAAGAAGTTGGTGTAAAATTTGAAATGGAAGATAACGGAATTTCTACAGGCAGCGTAGAAAATCCTCAAACAATGCTTGAAGCTTCAAAAAAACTTATTGAAAAAGGGTGTAATGCAATAGCTCTTGTATGTATGTTTGAAGATCCGGAATCTGATAATGAAGATTATGCAAACGGCATGGGTACAGATCCTGTCGGCGGAGTTGAAGCCATTTTATCTCATTATATTTCTAAAGAGTTAGAAGTTCCATGTGCTCATTCTCCGGCATTTAAAGATTATCAAATCTATCCGGAATTGGTTGATGCTAAATCTGCTTCAGAATATATTACTCCGACATTTTTACCATGTATTTTGCTTGGATTGAGTCAAGCTCCGTTACTTTCTAAAACACATGGTATAAGCGTAGATGAATTAGATTACCTTGTTATGCCTTATGATGCATTAGGTTCAACGCCTGTTTTTGAATGTTTAAAACGTAACATACCGGTTTATGCTGTAAAAGAAAATTCCACAGCATTGAATATTTTACCGGACAAAATCAGTGATAAAATTATTGTAAAAGAATCTTATCAAGATTTGTTAAATATAACTCAGATTTCTCCAGTAGCTGCTGAAATAAATTCAGCATAACATGAACTTTTTGTTCCCTCTCCAGTGGGGAGGGCTAGGGAGGGGGCTGATTTGAGATTCTTCGTTAATCTGGATTGCTTCAGTTGCCTATGGCTCCCTAGCCATGACATGTCAAACCGGCCCAAGACCTTTGCTCAACGCCCGATTATGCGGGGCGTTAAATTTTTTTTCTAATTCGTTATATACACTCTTTAAGGTTTTGTCAAGTTTATATAACTAAGGTTTTACTATTGATAAAACGAAGTTGTTATTGAAATATTTATTTGCAACTTCTATAATATCGGATTCTGTAACACTGTTAATTAATTGAGTGTAACTATCTCCAAAATTATAGCCTCTGCCTGAAGATTCAAATCTTCCGGTAAGAATTGCTTTCTCAAGGTTTGTTTCCTGACCTAGAATGTAATGTCCTAAAAGTTTGTCTTTAGCTTCTTGCAGTTCTTTTGAACCAACAAATTCTCTTTTTAATCTAAATACTTCTTCTTTTAGACCTTTTTGTGCACATTCTAAATTCTCAGGATTAGTTCCTATATATACAATGAAAGAGCCTTTTAATATATTCGGTGCATATTGAGAACCTAATTGATAAGCCAATCCGTCACGGTCTCTTAAATTTTTAAATAGTCTTGAACTCATACCGGAACCCAACAAAGAATCTATAACTTGTAAGGTTGCATAATCTTTATAATTCAACAATCCAGCGGTTTGCCAACCCATAATAATCCAATCAGTTTTTAAATCTTTTATTTGATTAACAGATTTTTTTTCAGTAGTTAATGCCGGAATAGAATAATTTTTATAGTTAAAATTTTGTCCTTGTTTATTGTTAAAGATTTTGGTAAATTCATTTATTGTTTTATCTTTATCGACATTACCATTGATTGAAATTACAATATTTTGAGGGAAAAATGCATTATCATAATATGATTTTATGTCATTACGGGTAATTTTTGGTAATGAATTTTCTAAAACTTTATTTGAATTTGAGTATGGGCTATTTTCAAATATAAGTGTTTTGTAATTATCAATCGCAATGTTTAATGGTATATCTTTACTTTTTTTAATTGCGTTAAGCTTATCACTTCTAGTTTTTTCAATTTCGTAATCATCTAAAGAAGCTTTATTAATAACCTCATTAAGTAATTCAAGAGTTTTTTGATATTCATTTTTTGTGGTTAAAACAGTTATCATGAAATTATCATTTTTAACAGAAGGCATTATTTTAATACCATTTTCTTCAAGAGCTTTTGCAAACTCTGTAGATGAATAATTTTTTGTACCTTTTGTCAGTACAGATGCTGTCATATCTGCCGTGCCCGGAATTTTTTCAGTTAATTCGCCGCCTTTTGAAATTATACATATTGCGATAATCTCATTTATTTCATTTGGTGTGAATAAAAGAGTTGCACCATTTGAAAGTTCATATTTTTGTGTTGTTTTGTTTTCACTTATTAATTTTGCAGATTCAGAATTTGAATTTTTGTTAGAAATTTTAACTTCTTTGGAAGTTTCGGGTAATACAATTGATACTGCACTTTTTTCAATACCTAGATATTTATTAGCAACTCTTTTTACGTCTTCTGCTGTAACTTTTTTTATGTTTTCAAGATAGTTTTCATAAAATTTTATATCATCTGTAGTAACAAAAGTATATCCGATTTCACCTGCAATATTTGAGATAGACTCTCTATCATAGTATGTATCGCGTTCTATAATTTTTTTAGCAATATCAAGTTGTTCTTGAGTAACCCCATTTTTTTGAACTGTTTTTACTTCTTCAAAAATGCTGTTTTCAAGTCTTGAACATTTATCAGGTGTAAAAGTTGCTGAAATATAAAATATTCCGTCATCTTTAAAACCGGTATTTGCAGCTCCAATTGAGGTTGCGAGCCTTTTATCTTCTTTTATATTTCTGTAAAATATTGAAGTTCTTCCATCACCTAAAATTGTCGATAAAACATCAAGAGCATACGCATCAGCATGATTAATCGCAACTCCTCTAAATCCGATTAACATATAGCCGGATTGAACATCAGCGTATGCGATGTTTTTTGTTTGTTCTGTAAGAATTTTTTCTTTAGGATAAATGTTTTTTATTGGTTTCTTGTATTGGGCATTAAATTCTTTTTTTACTTTTTCGATAATATCTTGTGAATTAACATCTCCAACAATCACTGTAACCATGTTTGATGGATTGTAAAATTTATTATAATAATCAAGAATTTCTTCTCTATGAATTGTACTTATTATATCAGAAGTTCCGATAACTTTTCTTTTGTAAGGATGTGTAGCATAAAGCATTTTTATAAGATTGTCATAGGCAAGTGTATTTGGAGAATTTGCATCTTTCATAATCTCTTCAATTACAACTTTTCTTTCTTTTTCAAGCTCTTTTCTCGGAATAAGCGGATGCAAAAGCATATCAGCGTGCATTTCAAGCGCTAAGTCAAAATCCTTTGATGGAATTGTTACATAATAATGTGTAAAATCTTTGCTTGTCGCAGCGTTTGTAAGAGCTCCTTTGGTTTCAAGAATTTTGTCAAACTCTCCCGGCGCATGATTTGTAGAACCTTTAAAAAACAAATGTTCTAAAAAATGAGATACACCGTTATTTTTATCATCCTCATTAATTGAACCGGTTTTTATCCATGTATCAATTGTCACTATCGGATTAGCATTAACTTCTTGTATCACAACAGTCTGACCGTTTTCGAGTTTATAAACATTAAAATCTGCTGCATATACAATTCCAGTAACAAATAAAGTTATCAATAATATTAGAAATTTTTTCATATTTTACCCTCTTCTTTATTTATAATGATACAATAAAATTTTAAAATAGGAAAAGTGATTAAAAATAGTGCTTAATAAATAAATTTATGGTAAAATTTAGTTATGTTTACAGGGATTGTAGAAGAAATAGGACAGATTAAAAGTTTTGACGGGTCAAAACTCATTGTTGGATGCTCAAAAGTTTTAGACGGAACTCAAATCGGTGATAGTATCGCAATAAATGGATGCTGTCAGACTGTTGTTTCAATGTCGACTAATTCTTTTTCTGCTGATGTAAGCAAAGAAACTCTTCAAATTACAAAAGGCTTTAAAACAGGTGAAAAAGTAAATCTTGAACGAGCACTGCTTCCTCAATGGTTAATAGAAAATATTTCCAATACTGACCCAAAGGGCTACGTGCGTAGCACGAGGATGGGCGGGCATATTGTTCAGGGGCACGTTGACGGGACAGCAAAATATTTAGATGACAGCAAATTTGAAATTCCGCAAGAATTGGTAAAATATGTTGTCTACAAGGGTTCAATCACAATTGACGGAGTGAGCTTGACCGTTAGCAAAACAGACAGAAATATTTTTGAGGTAGCATTAATCCCGCATACACTTAAAAATACAACTTTACAATATCTTAAATCAGGCGATTATGTAAACATTGAAACAGATATTTTAGGAAGATATGTTGAAAAATTTTTATCAACGCAAAATAATAGTAATATCACAGAAAACTTTTTGAAAGAAAACGGGTTCTTATAATGGATAATTTTAAATTTGACAGCATTGAAAGTGCATTAGAAGATTTTAAAAACGGCAAAATGATTATCGTTGCAGACGATGAGGACAGAGAAAATGAAGGAGATTTAATCTGTTCGGGTCAAATGGTTACGCCTGAAATTATTAAATTTATGGCAGAACACGCAAAAGGACTTATCTGTCTTGCAATTGCTCCTGAAATTGCCGAAAAAATGAACTTGCCTCAAATGGTTGAACAAAATTCAGAAAGTATGAAAACGGCGTTTACGGTAAGTATTGATGCGGCGGAAAAATTTGGAGTTACTACAGGAATTTCGGCATTTGACCGAGCAAAAACAATTGAAGTCTGCCTTGCACCAGATGCACAACCCTCAGATTTGCGCAGACCGGGACATTTGTTTCCTTGTGTAGCAAGAAAAGGCGGAGTTTTGACAAGAACAGGACACACAGAAGCTGTTGTTGATTTGGCAAAACTTTGCGGACACACCCCAGCCGGCCCGATGTGTGAAATTATGGGCAAAGACGGCCATATGGCAAAACGAGATGAACTCTATGCATTTGCAAAAGAACATGGACTTAAATTTATCTCTGTTGCAGAACTTATCGCATACCGTTTAAAATCCGAAAAAATTGTCACACGAGAAGCTGAAGCTCATTTACCTACACAATTTGGCGAATTTGAAATTTACGGATATTTAAATCAGGTTACAGCTCAGGAATGCGTTGCTTTAGTAAAAGATGACGGCTCTGATAAAATTCCGTTAATACGCGTACACAGTGAATGTTTGACCGGTGATATTTTTGGAAGTCTAAAATGCGATTGTAATTACCAGCTTCATAGTGCCCTAAAAATGATTGATGAATATGGCAAAGGCGCGTTAATTTACATGAAAGGTCATGAAGGCAGAGGAATTGGTATTATCAACAAGATTAAAGCATATAAGCTTCAAGAATGCGGTCAAGATACTGTCGAGGCAAATCTGTCACTCGGTTTTAAAGCTGATTTGAGAGATTACGGAATGGGTGCACAAATTATTCGAGATTTAGGTTTTAATAATTTTAATCTCATTACAAATAATCCTAAAAAAATCGTCGGTTTGAAGGGTTACGGATTGACAGTGCATGATATAGTTAAAATAGAACCATATATTAATGAATTCAATCATAAATATATGGAAACTAAAAAAGAAAAGATGCAGCATATGTTTTAGAAATTTTTGTCATGCTGAATTTATTTCAGCATCTTAACCGTTAAAACAATGAGATCCTGAAACAAGTTCAGGATGACAGTTATAAACAAAAGGAATTAAAGAAATGCAGCCCTATGTACACGAAGAAAAAGATAATAATAAATTTGAAGCCAGACTTTTAACAAAAGATGATTACAAAAGCTTTATGTATGTTTATGAGGATTTTCGAACAAGAGCTATTGAAGAATACTCTTTTGAGTTGGAACCTTTATGTTTTGAAGATTTTACCGATGCTGTTGAAAAAAATTTGATTGAATGTCTTGTTTTATTTGAAGAAGGAATTCCAGTTTCTTTTTTAGTTTATACAATGGCAATTTCAGAAGCTATTGAACTTAATATAATTCATTCGTTTAAAATGAAGAATATTCAAGAACGCGCAATGTATCTTGTTAAAAAGTTTTTAGAACTTACTAAAGCTGACAGGTTAGATAAAATTGTCTGTTACCCTATGCTAGGAACACAAAAAGATTTGGTTGCCGACATTGCTCTTTATGGATTTAAGTTCGTCGGAATAGCCGTTTTAAGATTTATGATGTCGGGAACAAATTCACGTGAAATTTTAAATATGGCTGAAATTAAAGATTTCCCGTCTGATTATAGGTTGTCCCAATGGGATGATAAATATTTTGATGATGCAGTAGAAGTTATTCAAGAAGGTTTTGAAACCAGTGCTGATGCTCTTTTTGACCCGAGATTTAAAACTATAGAAGGTACAAAAGATATTATTTCAAAAATAGTTGAAAATATTTATGCTGAATTTTTGCCTGAGGCTACAAGTGTAATTTTGTATAATGAAGAACCGGTTGGTTTTTGTTTTATGAACCTGACAGGAGGTACAATAGCAAATATTCCGTTATTTGCTATTAAAAAAGTTCATCAAGGCAAAGGGTTGTCAAAATTTTTGTTGAAAAAATCAGTAGAAAAACTGCTTGAATGGGCTGATAGCGGTGAAAAACCGATATTGGAAGTTAATACTACAACTGAAACTAATAATAATCAAGCACTGAAAATGTATAGAAATGTTGGATTTAAAGAAGATTACAACTATCCGCAAGCGTACTTACCTGTTAAAATAAGATAATAAAAAAACTCCAGAAAGGAGTTTCTATTGTACATCGGTTTTGCTAACGTATTCAATACCCATCTCTTTTAATGTTCTTATAAAGTTTTGGGCACAAATTTTTTGAGCTTCCGGCGGAACGATACGCAAAATCTCTACAGTTTTTGAAATAACAGGATCTTTATCATACCATCTGTTATTAGCATTTACAGGTTTTACCATTGCATAAAACTTATCAACAGTTTCTTTTGAAACTTTTTCTTCAATTTTTTGCAAAAACACCTCTGCTTGAGCTCTTAGTTCTGTTTGGTAATTTTTCAAAAGCTCAATAACTTCAAGTAATAATGGATCGTGATCGTACCAGCGTTTATAAGCAGGTGACATTAGAGTAAGCCCTCCGTTATATTAATTTTTGGCTCAACCGGAGAAATTATTTCATCTTCTTTTCTCTCTATTTTGCCTCCTAATAATCTTAGCTTATTTTCAAAGTTTTCGTATCCTCTATCTATATGATGTAGATTTTCGATAGTAGAATTTCCATCAGCCATTAATGCCGCAACAACCAAAGATGCACCGGCACGCAAATCGCTTGCTGCAAGAGTTGTACCAGTAAGTTTTTTGACCCCTTTGATAATGGCATGATTTCTGTCCTGGTGAATGTCAGCGCCCATTCTTCTGAGTTCCGGAACTTGCATGAATCTATTTTCATATAGACTTTCTGTAATAATTCCAACTCCATTTGCAGTTGTCAAAAGTGTCATAGCCATAGACTGCAAATCAGTAGGAAATCCCGGATATGGCTGGGTTACAAAGTTAATAGAATTAAGCCTGTTTTTACAAGAAACTTCTAAAGAATTTGGTTCAATAAGTTTTATATTAGCACCCATTTTTAAAAGTTTATCTGTAAAGAATGTTAAATGCGCTGGAAAAACCCCTTTTATAATCGCTTTACCTTTTGTTGCAATAATTGCAGACATAAAAGTTCCAGCTTCGATTCTATCAGGAATAGTTGTATATTCTATCGGGTGTAAATCATCTTGTTTAACGCCATTAATAACAATTTCAGAAGTTCCAGCACCATTTACATCAGCGCCCATAGAATTCAAGAAGTTTGCCAAATCAACAATTTCAGGTTCTTGTGCTGCATTTTGAATTTTTGTAGAACCTTCTGCCAAAATAGATGCAAGCATAAGATTTTCTGTTGCCCCAACAGATGGGATATCAAGATAGATATCAGTTCCGCATAATTTTGAAGCTTTTGCATGAACATAACCATTTTCGATTTTTAATTTAGCACCTAAAGCCTCAAGTCCTTTTATATGAAAATCTACTCTTCTTTCACCGATTGCACATCCGCCGGGTAATGCGACAACGGCCTCTTTGCATCTTGAAACCAATGCCCCAAGTACAATGAAAGATGCTCTCATTTTGCTTACAAGTTCATATTTTGCCGTAACACTTGTCAAATCTGTTGCATCTATTGTAACGGATTTCTCTTTTTTATCATAAGATGTTTTTGCGCCCAGTTGAGCAATTACACTTAGCATAATTTCTACATCTGTCAAATCCGGAACATTATAAATCTTTGTTTCACCTTTAGCTAATAATGCGGCAGCCATAAGTTTTAATACTGAATTTTTTGCCCCGCCTATTGAAACTTCA
>CATLEG010000030.1 GCA_949915775.1 uncultured Candidatus Melainabacteria bacterium
TGATGCAAAGATAACAGCCTTAACCGAACAAATAAAACGTCATACTGAGGCTTTAGCCGAAGTATCTCGCAATCAGAAACAATTGAAACAAGCACAGGATGAAGAGTTAAAGATTCTTCGTTCCACTCAGAATGACATAAATGCCTTGCGCAAAGAAAATCAGGAGTTGAAAAAACGACTTGATAAACTCGAAAGGAGATAATATTATCCCCTCTCCGAGGGAGAGGGAAAATAAAAATTTAATATAACACAAAGAGAGACGATATTATCAAATATCGTCTCTCTCCTCAGGCTACGAAATACTGTCGGTTTTTTAAAACCTAGTGCGGGCTACGCTTTCTCTACCAATCTTGGACTTTATATCCAATATTTGGTGGGTGGAGCGGCACGCTCCGTCTTGCTCAGCGGCATTAAACGGGTCTTCGATTGATGCCTGCAATGACTGCGTCATTTTGTCATCAAGTCTTGCCCTCTGTCGCTTCGCGCTATTCAGTACAGCCGAATGCAATAGTAATGTGTTCTCTTGGGTTAACCGCAGATATTTTATATCCACGTGGGTCTACAAGGTAAGCAAATTCGTCGCCTGTTGTTTGGAATAAGCCCATTGTACCTGACAATGCTGTTCTTGTAACATCGATAGGAGCTTTAACTGTTTCCCATAAGCCATCGCCTAAGTTACGTGCAGCAGCCCCGAATTGTCCCTGGAATACGTGACCTAACATATAACCTGCATCGTTAGATACATTTTCAACCGCGTTACCTAAATTAGTTACAACACCGCCGACAGTTCTGCCTGCTACACCTACTAATGAACCTGCAAGTGTAAATGGTGCTTCAACTAATCTTGCTACAGGGTTAACTTGTTTTGATTTATTAACTTGTGCTTGCAAGATTTGTTTAGGTAATTTTGTATTACAATCACCGTTTTTAATTGAAGTGAATGACAATTTTAATGCGCCTTTGTCACAACCAGAAGGTCTGATAACCTCTACAACCTGACCTGTTACAGTTGAACCGCAAGGATAAGTTACACCGTTAATTGTTACATCTTCAAGAGTGTTTGCTCTGAAGTATTGACCTACGTGAGATGATTTTGCTGTTAACTGGTCAATCATTTTAACTTTCAATGTAGGAATTTTAACGATTTCTTCTTGTTCAACAAAAGCATTTTTGTTTACAGGACAAGCAGGACAGATGTTGTTAGCTGTTTTTGGGTTAGTATCATAACCTAAAGCTACACGAACTGTTTGCATCATAGATGCCACTTCAGCACGAGATGCTTCTTTGTTAGGCATAATCATATTTGGATTAGGCATATCTTTTAAAGCACCGTTTTCCAATGATTTTGCAACAGGAATTCTTGCCCAATTAGGAACAGATGCACCGTCAGCATATTTGCTTAAGATTTCATCAGCTTTGCATTGGTCGATATCACAAGTCATACCTTTTGCAATTGTTGATAAAGCTTCAACCCTTGTTACGTGGTTGTTTGGTTTGAAGTTGCCGTCAGGATAACCTTTTAGCAAGTCTTCGTCAACAGCTTTTGCAATTGCTTGATTTGCCCAGTTGTGCATAGGAACGTCTTTGAACATACCTGCACGCGGCATATCGCATTGGTCAAGGTTAAAGCCTTTAACCAAAATTGTTGCAAATTCTGCACGTGTAATATTTCTGTTTGGTTTGAAATAACCGTCAGGATAACCAACAACAACATCGTTTATAGCTAATTTGTCGATGTCGCATGCTGCCCAGAAACCGTTTGGCACGTCGGGAAATTGGCATCCGCCAAGGTTTGCCGCAGCACCGGTAGTCTGCATAATTTGGTTAGGAATTTCATAAGGTACAAAAGATTTTCTTACTGCATCAATTGAATTTGTTGATTGAAAGTCAATTGGACAATTGTTGCCATCCATTAATCTTTCGTTTCTATCAATCATCACACCGTTGTGACGGTTTGGAAGTTCATTAAGACATGGCAATTGAGATGCTGCGCCTGTAACTTGTCCATCTGTTGCAACAGTGGTACCGGAAATACCTGAAGACATTCTGCTTGCAGCACAGCCATTTATAGCTGTTTCTGTTGAAAGAATTGAATTTGCCGGTTGACCTACGTAATTGTTTGTACCATAAATTGCGTTTGGATAACCATAAACTTGTTTCATGTCGTTTCTTGATGGTTTACCGGTTTGAGGACAAATTGCACATGCAGGTTCTGCCGGTTTGTCACAGCTAATTTCATCTGGACATCCGCAATCTGATTTTTTCGGTTTTTCACATGGATCACATGGATCAACTTTCTTGTTGCAATCGCAATCTGGCATTGCTTTTTTGCATTTTGAACATGTGTTTGGTTTAACTGTTTCACATGGACAAGCCGGGCCTGTTACAACAGGTAAAGCTTCTGCACATGGTGCCGGAGTTACCGGTAGTGAGCAAGGACATGCCGCCATTGCCTGATTCAAGGAACACGTTGCTATTCCAACGGCAATTGCAGCTGCCACAGTAAGTTTTTTAGTAGTCATTTTTACCTCCTTGTAGGATTTTTTCTAAAAAATCCCGAAAAAATTTTTTTAAAAAACTGATACTAAATTATTTACTGTATTCGATGTTAGAAACATTACCGTAAGCGGTTATTCGGTTAGGCTATTTAAAAAATTGCATTTAGCTTAAATTTTAACCTTCAACTATTACTATGTAACAATATCTTAATAAAATTTTACAAAAGCTGGAAACTCTTGTATAATCAATTAAATACTAAAGGTTAAGGGTGCTAAGCACCCTTTTTATATATCTTTATGATGAAATTGTTTTGCACCTGTTGCGTAGTCAGATACAATATTGCCGTTTCCGATTAATTTGTATTTATAAATCGTCAAACCTTCCAAGCCCACAGGGCCTCTGGCATGGGTTTTGTTTGTAGAAATTCCAACCTCTGCTCCAAAACCGTATCTAAAACCGTCTGCAAATCTGGTCGAAGCATTAAAATATACACCTGCGGAATCTACTTTATTCATAAATTTTTCTGCATTTTCAACATTGTTTGTAATTATGCTGTCTGTATGACCTGAACCGTATGTGTTAATATGTTCGATTGCTTCATCAACTGATTTAACTGTTTTGAATGATAAAATCTTGTCGCCATATTCATGTGACCAGCTTTCAGGCTCTGCAATAAGTTGGATTTCAGATAATTGTAATGCTGCTAAAAGGTTATCTTTTCCCTTAAAATTCTCGTGAATTAAAAGCGTTTCTACAGAATTGCATGCACTTGGATATTGGGTTTTTGCATCTGTAACAATTTTAATTGCCATATCTAAATCTGCCGTTTCGTCGACAAATATATGACAAATTCCGTCAGCATGACCTAATACCGGAATTTTTGTATTTTCTTTAATAAATTTTACAAGTTTGTTACCGCCGCGTGGAATAATTAAGTTGATATATTTATCACATTTTAACATTTCTGCTACATCATCTCGAGTAAAAACTTGCTGGATAACATTTTTTGGAAATTCTTCAATTTCTTCCAATGCAGAATTAATTATTGACATAATTTTTTTATTTGTATTAATACTTTCTTTTCCGCCTTTTAAAATTACAGCATTAGCAGATTTGATTGCAAGTGAAGAGATTTGAGCGATAACATCAGGTCTTGCTTCAAAAATTATTCCTAAAACTCCGATAGGACAAGAAACTTTGTATAAAGTTAAATCACTGTCTAATTCTCTTACTAATAATTTTTTATTAACAGGGTCATCAAGTTTTGCAATATCTCTGATTCCTTGAATCATATCGCGCATTTTATTTTCATCGAGTTTGAGACGATTAAATGTCGATTTTAAAAGGGTTCCGGTTTCAACAAGTTTTTCTGCTGAAATTAAATCTTCTTTATTTGCTTCAAAAATTTCTTGTGCTGAATTTTCAATTTTATCGGCAATTTTTAAAAGTGCCTGATTTTTAATTTCTGTTGATAAATCTGCAATTTTTAATGAAGCTTCTTTTGCGTCTTTTGCTATTTGTGTAAAATCCATTTTTTCTCCTTTCTCACCCACCCCTTCATCCCCTCCCCTCATGGGAGGGGAAACCGTCATTGCGAATGAAGAGAAGCAATCCAGTTTATTTACTCAGTACATCTACAAGGAACTTTTTATAATAATGTTATATTGTCACGTGTAATTATTGCATCGTAGTTTTTGAATCCAAGAATTTCCATAATGTTGTCAGAATGACAGCCAATAACTTTTTGACAGGAATCTGAACCGTAGTTTACGATACCGCGTGCGATTTCGTTATGCTGTTCATCTAAGATAGAAATAACATCGCCTTTTTTAAATTCATTTATAACTTCACAAACACCGATTGGCAATAAACTTTTTTGTGCCAAAAGTGCTTTTTTAGCTCCGTCATTAACTACGATTTTTCCAATAATATTTGTGGCGTAACCAATCCAGCGTTTTTTATCCGAAAGTCCTTCATCTTGCGGTAAAAACATTGTTCCAAGTTCGTCTCCGTCAAAGATTTTTCCGATAACGTAAGGGATTTTTCCATTCGCAATCAAAACTTTTCCGCCAAAGCGTGTAACCATTCTTGCAGCTTCAAGTTTTGTTCTCATTCCTCCTCTGCCGCCTGCTGATGCATCTGTTCCAAGTGCTAAAATATCATCGGTAACTTCTTTGACTTTTCTAATAATTTTGGCATTTGGATTAATTTTTGGATTTTCATCATAAAGTCCTTCGATATCTGAAAGGATTATTAACAAATCCGCATCAAGTTCTGAGGCAACAAGTGCTGATAATTTGTCATTATCCGAAAAACATACTTGCATGTGTTCATATTGCGGGTCAACTTCAACAGTTGATACTGTGTCGTTTTGGTTAATAATCGGAACTACACCAAGTTCTAATAATTTATTTAATGTTGTTCTAAGACTTAAGTAACGTTTTCTGAGTGAGAAGTCGTCTTCTGTCAAAAGGATTTGAGAAGAGACAATTCCATATGTGTCAAATCCGTTTTCATAAATTGACATTAATTTACCCTGCCCGATTGCAGCACAGGCTTGTTTTAAGGCAACACCTTCAGTGCTTTCGAGTCCAAGGCGTTTTTTACCTAAACCTACAGCACCGGAAGTTACTACAATTACTTCTTTTCCCTGTCTTGCAAGCCGAGACAAATCTTCAATAAACGAATAAATTCTAGGTAATGAAACGTACCCGTCATCTCCTCTTAAAATATTTGTTCCAAATTTAAAAACTATACGTTTTGCATTAATAAACTCTTTTCTGTCCATAGATAAATTATATACTAAAAAAGAATTTTATTACATATATAAGTCCTAAAAAAGACCTCTTTTAAAGAGGTCTTTTTTATTAGTCTTTTGTTCTCATTGTCGGGAATGCAATAACGTCTCTTATTGACGGTGAATCTGTTAAAAGCATTACCAATCTGTCAATGCCCATTCCCATACCGCCTGTTGGAGGCATGCCGTATTCTAAAGCATTGATGAAGTCTTCATCGATTTCCATTGCTTCTTCATCACCGTTAGCTTTAGCTTTTGCCTGATCTTCAAATCTCATTCTTTGATCAATCGGGTCTGTAAGTTCAGAGAATGCGTTTGCAATTTCCCAGCCATTTACACGAGTTTCAAAACGTTCTGTCAATCTTTCGTTATCTCTGTGAACTTTTGCAAGTGGTGAAATTTCTCTTGGATAATCAATGATGTGACAAGGTTGAATTAAAGAAGGTTCAATTTTTTCTTCAAAAACAGCTTCAACAACCTGTCCCCAGTTCATTCCGTCATCAACAGCGACATGGAGACTTCTTGCTGTTTCAATTGCCTGTTGAGCGCTATAGATTTCCATAAAATCAACACCTGTAACTTCTTTGATAGAACCTAACATTGTTTTTCTATCCCATGGAGGAGTTAAGTCAATTTCATGTTCTCCGTATTTGATTTTAGTTGTTCCAAGAACTTCTTGAGCAACGTACGCTACCATGTTTTCTGTTAATGTCATCATATCATTGTAATCTGCATATGCTTGGTACAATTCAATCATTGTAAATTCAGGATTGTGACGTGTATCAATACCTTCGTTACGGAAGCATTTGCCGATTTCAAACACTCTTTCTGATACTCCGCCGACGATTAATCTTTTCAAGTATAGTTCTAATGCAATTCTTAATGTCAAATCCATTTCTAAAGCATTATGGTGAGTATTGAATGGTCTTGCATTAGCACCTGATGCGGTTGTTTGTAAAATCGGAGTTTCAACTTCTAAATAACCTTGTTTTGCTAAATATTCTCTAATTTTTTGTATAATCAAACTTCTTTTTCTGAATGTATCGCGGCTTTCTTCATTAACGATTAAATCAACATATCTTTGACGATATTTTAATTCAACGTCAGTAAGCCCATGATAGTGACTTAAAGTTTCAGCTTTTTCTTTGCTTATTTGTTTGTTAGGCAAAGGTAAAAGTGCTTTTGATAATAATTCTAAAGAAGTTGACTTAACAGAAAGTTCACCACGCGGTGTTCTTCTTATTGTACCTGTAAAACCTACAATATCGCCGATATCAACAAGTTTTAAGATTTTCATCATATCTTCAGATAAATTTTCTTTATGTGAAAAGATTTGAATTTTACCTGTTGCATCCATCAAATCGATAAACATACCAGTATTACGAATTGCCATAACGCGGCCGGCAACTGAATATTCATCTTCAGTTTCAACACCGGCTTCAAGATTTTTATATTTATCTTGAAGTTCTGATGCATTTGCTGTTTTATCAAATTTATACGGAAACGGATTAACACCTCTGTCAGCGAGGTCTGTGAGTTTTTGAATTCTGGTTTGTCTGATTTGTTCTCTGGTAGATGAAACTTCCTGAGTTTGTTGTGCCATTTTGTAATTCCTCTTTTTATGTAATACGTATAATAAAATATTAACATAAAAAAATTTAAAAAATTATGTTAAATTTTTTATATTACACTAGCAAAAAAATTTTTTCTCATGTATTATATCTTTCATATAAAAATTATATGGAAGATATAATGCAATTACTTATTGAAAAAGAATTAAATTCTGATGATAAAATCCTCAAACCGGATTTTAACTCAAAAACAGGCAGGGAACTACTTGCTTTTTACCTCCAGGCGAAATTTAAACAAATTTTGGCTTATGACAAACGATGTAATACCCCGATATTTAAAGAAGTAAATCCAACATTTATTTCAAGATTTACAAAACGGCTTATAAATAATCCATCCAGACGTCTCTTAATTGGTATTACCGGTGAATCTGCCTCAGGCAAATCAACGATTTGCAAAGAAGTGAAAAACATTATTGAACAATTATCAATGCCTGTAACTGTTTTAAGTACGGATAATTATTTTAATGATATTTCTGATTTGATTAAAAAATATGGAAGTTTTGATAATTTGACCGATAACGGATACGATGTCGATGCTCCGGAAAGTTTTCAACTTGATCTTTTAAAAGAAGATTTAGAAAGTTTGTCGCGCGGCGAAACAATTATGGCGCCAAAATATATTCCAAATGGCACCGGTGTTTCTATTCCGCATGCTCAAGAGATAAATTCAAATAAAGTTGTTGTAGTTGAAGGAATTGCAACAATGTATGAAGATGTTAAAGATTTGTTTGATGTACGTATTTATATAGAAACAGATAATGAAATCAGACGTGAAAGATTTATAAAACGTGCACTTACTGAACGAAATCAGGATGAAGAAAATACCCTTAAACACTGGAATTATCTAAAAAATGCAGGTGAAAAATATGTAATTCCAAGTCGTGAGTTTGCAGATTTTGTTCTCGAAGGCAATTCTAATTTAAAATATTTTGACCAGATTTTAGAATATATCTATACTATTACTAATAACTTTCAAGTTTAATTTTTTGACACAATATTTAAATTTATTGTATAATTTTTATTGTTATGAATAATAACAAAAGAATTAAATACATTAAATAATTGATACCATTTTGACAAGATTTTGCTATAGTAAGACAGGAAGTAATTACATATAGGTGGTAAGTGAATAAGAATTTTACAGATAGATTTAAAGAAGAAGAGGATAAAAATCATTTCTTAATGGCCGGAAAATTATTCGGAATTATGGCTGTAGTATTTTTTCTTGCAATAATAATGATAAATACTACAGGTTGTACTCAACGCAATGAAGAACTAGTATCAGTTAATAACGAAGAAACTCCGGAACTTTCTAAAGAAATGGTTAAAGTTGGTGATGATGGTGTAAATGGCGCTATAGCACCGGATGATGTATCAATAGTTTCTAATCAGCCGGCTAAAGAATCTATGGTTGCTATGTCAGTTGAAGATACAGGCAGGTCAGATCCGTTTTTACCGGAAGGTGAACAAGTTGTTTCAAAACCTAAACCTAAAGGCGGTATTGATTTATTGCCTCCGCCTGAAATGATTACGGTAGATACAACCGCTACTGAGGTTATAACTACAAAAGTTTCGGGAATAATGTATGATAGATTTAATCCATCAGCAATATTGAATATCGGCGGTTCTGATTATCTGGTTAGAACAGGCGATATTATAAATAATTATAAAGTTCTTTCAATTGGTAAAGAACAAGTTACCGTTCAAAACGGTGTAAATGTCTATAAAGCCGGAGTCGGAGAATTATTTACCGGCGATGGTATTAATTTTAATACGATTTCTAATCTGGAAAGTAAGTTTGGCGGTCGTAAAAATACAGCGAATAAATAAGCAGGAGAAGATATGAATAATAATTTTTCAAAAAAATTTATTGCAAGTTTAATGTTAACATCATTATGCCTTTCAAATGTTTTGTTAACGTCAGCGGCAATGGAAAATCCACCGGTTCTTAGAGGTGAAGCATCTTCAGGAGAATACTCTCTGAAATTGAAAGGAGATGTCAGCTATATTAAAACAAAAACTCCTGTAAGTATCAGTTTGCGCGATTCTGATGTAAAACAGGTTTTGAGAATGTTTGCAGATAAAGCTGGCATGAATATTATTTTTCATAATTCTGTAAATGGTACTGTAACCCTTGATTTAGTTGATGTTCCTTTAAATGAAGCTTTTGATATGGTTATGAATATTAATGATTTAAACTATGTCGTTCAAAATGGTACCATTGTTGTTGCAAAAGCCGGAACAAGCGGATTTAATATGGCAAAACAGGATATGACATTAATTCCTGTTAAATATGTCAGTGCATCTGCTATTGCCGAATTTTTGAACAAAAATATTTATGGTATGCACAAACCCGGACTTTCAGATGGTGATATTGTTACAACAAATCCCGTTACAAACGAGTTAATTGTGTTTGGTTCTACAAATGATGTTGCGATAGCAAAAAAAGTAGTTGAAAAATTTGATTTAAAACCTAAAACAACAACATTTAAAGTTAAACATACTACACCCGCAGAAATGGCAAACATGATTTGTCAAATGCTTATTCCGGCAACAGGCGGTTCCGGCGGTGGTGCAACTGGAGGTGCAGCAGGAATTGCTACAGGTTTTGCGGCCGGCGGTGCTCTTGATGTTGGAGGCAGCAGCGGCAGTGGCGGTGGAAGCGGCTCCGGCTTAACATTGAACGGCGGTGATATTGCTTGTACATTAGATGGAAAAATGGGTGGTTCTGTTTCATCTTTTGGGTTGCAAAACCTTTCTATTGCTTATTATGCTCAACAAGGTACTATAAGTATTCTAGGCGGTTCTGATAAACAGATAGAGATGATTCAGGAATTTATTGAAAATACTGATAAAAAACAACCGCAAGCATACCTTGAAGTAGCAATTGTCGAACTTAACGAATCCGGCAGTAAGAGTTTGCAGAATAACTGGACTTTTTTGAGCAATGCTTTTTCGGCAACATTTAATGGCGGTACAACTGCAACAGATCCTATGCATCCGATTTTCTTTAAAGGAAATAAGTACGAAGTTTGGGATACAACAAGTGAAAAACCTGAACTCATAAATACATTGAATAAATTCAGCGGACCGGTCAATATTTCTTTAGCTATTAATTATCTTGTAAGAAACTCAAAAGGCCGAGTTGTTTCTAACCCAAAAATTATGATAACAAATGGTGAAACTTCTACAATTGATATTACGCAAGATTATATTGAAACTACAGATATTGAACAAACAGCATACACAGGCGGTACTCTTGCTACAAGAACATATAACATAGGAAGTGATGCCGGTATTCAAGTCGAAATTACACCGTTTATTAGTCCTGATGGTTATGTTACTTTGAATATTAAACCTGAATATGCAACAATATTAAGACAAGAAACAACAAAAGATTCTGCCGGTGTTGACTATATTGCGGCAACATTGCTATCACGCAGAAATCTTGATTTGAAGAATATAAGAATTAAAGATGGTGAAACTCTTGTTATTGCCGGCTTAATTAACGAAGAAGAACAAAAAGTTGTAGGGAAAGTTCCTGTATTAGGCGATTTACCCGGCATTGGGGCTTTATTCAGATCTTCTTCTACAGAAAAAACTAAAAATGAAATGGTAATAATGATTACTCCTAAAATTATAACAGATACCGAAGATGCCGTTACGGATACATTATAAATATGAATGAATTACTAAACAGGTTAAAAAACAGTGTTAATTTACAAATACTGAATAAGGTTGAAACAGCGCTATTGGAACAATATAAATTTGTTCCAATTAGTGTTAAAGATAATTTCCTGTTTGTAGTTATAAATTCATCATCCGATAAAGATATTATCAATCTCAAATTAAAAGAATATTTTTCACAGCAGGTTAAGTTTATTCAAGTTCCTGACCAGGATTTGTTTGATTTAATTGAAATGCTAAAAGAAGAAATTAAAAAAGGCGGTGCCGATGGCGGAACTTCAAAACAGGTAAAACTTGGCGAATTATTAATTCAAAAAGGTTATATCAATGATGTTCAGCTATTACAAGCACTTGCTGAAAGCAAACGTCAAAAAATTCCAATTGGTTCAACTCTGTTTAAATTGGGATTTATTTCGCTTGAACAATTGAAAGAGATTTTACATCTTCAAACCGGTTACGATTTGGTTACGCCGGAACAGCTTGCATCTCAAGATAAATTTATAAAAATTTTACCGGAAGATTTTATTAAGGCAAATAAAATAATTCCTATTTCTTCTGATGGAAAAACTTTGATTCTTGGTGTTGTGGCTCCTGTAAAGCCTGATGTTTTAAAAGACATCATCTATATGACAGGTCAAAACCCAAAACAACTTTTGATGACTCATTATGAGTTTGAAAACTCTTTAAATACTTTCTTTTCAGAACAAAAGAAAGAAACTGAAAAAATTGTAAAAGAGATTGAAAGCGAAGCTGAAGAATTTGAAGTTGAAGAATCTCTTGCTGACATGGTTGACAAACAATTAAAAGATTCAACAGGTTCAGTCGCAAAATTTGTTAACCAGATTATTACAAATGCTATTGATAATAAAGTTTCAGATATTCACATAGAACCGAGATTAGAAGGTTATATTGTAAGATACAGAAAAGACGGCATGCTTCAAAAAGTTTTGGATATTCCGCCAAAGGTAGAAACATCCGTTATTGCTCGTTTTAAAGTTCTTTCAAGAATGAATATTGCAGAACACAGACGTCCGCAAGATGGTACGTTTTCTATAAAATATAAAGAAGGTTCATATGACTTCCGTATTAATACATTGCCTGTTTCTGGCAAAGAAAAAGTTGTAATTCGTGTACTTGCACCGGCTGTAAGTTTGAATGCAGCAGATAAAGATATTCATCTGGTTGGCGGGACGCAAGATGATATTGCAAAAATAAGAAATATGATAAGCTGTCCAAACGGTATTATTTTAACATCGGGTCCTACAGGTTCCGGTAAAACAACTACTCTTTATTCTGTATTAAAAAGTTTGAATGATGAAGATGTAAACATTACAACGATTGAAGACCCGATAGAAATTAAACTTGAAGGTATTAACCAATCTCAAATTAACCCTAAAGCTGGTATTACATTTGCATCATGTATGCGTGCAATATTAAGACAAGACCCTGATATTATTCTTGTCGGTGAAATTCGTGACTATGAAACTCTGGAAATTGCGATTTCTGCTGCATTAACAGGTCACTTAGTATTAAGTACAGTTCACACAAACTCAGCTGCCGCAACAGTTACACGTTTAATTGAAATGGGTGCAAAAGATTATCTTGTATCTTCAACATTGTCAGGAGTTATTGCACAACGACTTGTTAGACGTTTATGTGATGATTGTAAAGAAGAGTATTTTGCAACTTATGAACAGGCAAAACAAATTTTTGCTGATGAAAAAGATATTCAAGAATTTATGAAAAAGCCGATTTATAGAGCAAAAGGCTGTAATAAATGCGGGTTTACCGGATATAAAGGCAGACTTGGTGTTTATGAAATCATGATGATTAACAAAGAAATCAAAAAATTAATAGCACGCGGTTCTCATGATTTGGAAATTGAAGAAGCAGCCGTAAGAAATGGTATGAAAACTCTTAATCAGGCTTGTATTGGTCATATTCTTGACGGTAAAACAACAATAAGTGAATTTGTCAGAGTTCTGGGTGTTGTTAATGAATAGGAGATGTAATGACAATATATAATTATATAGCACTCAAAAATGCACGAGATATAGTAAAAGGTAAAGTTGAAGCGGCTGATTTAAGAGAAGCACGTGAAAATATTCGTAAACAGGGATTTATTCCTACAAAAGTTTACGAAGAAAAAGTTGCCGGTGAAGATATTAAAGACCCTTCTAAAGGAATCTCTAAAGGGCAGATGAAAAAACTTGGATTGCAAGATAGAATTGATTTTACATCTACAATGCAAATTCTTGCACAATCCGGTATTCCTATTATCGAATCTTTAATGTTTATTGAAAATGATGCTGCTAAACTTAAAGTAAGACTTGTTGCAAAAGAACTTAGAAGACAAATCATGCAAGGGGCAACATTTGCTGATACTGTTTCAAAATATCCTGATCAATTTGGCCAAATTTATATTGGTCTTGTAAAAGCCGGTGAAGATTCCGGTGAACTAGAAAAAACTTTGCAGCGTTTATTAGAACTTTTAACAAAAGAAGCCAATATTAGAGGAAAAGTTATCGGAACTTTGATGTATCCGGCATTCGTAATCGTATTGGCTGTGTTAATCGTACTTATTATGTTAATGTTTGTATTTCCTGTATTTAAAGAAATGTTTGACGGCATGGGAAAAGAATTACCATGGATTACTGCAACGTTAATGAGTGCCGGTATTTTTCTTAAAACATACTGGTTTTTTGTTCCAATTATACTCGGCTCTATTGTCGGATTTTTCACATTTCTTATGAGATGGCAGCCTAGTAAAAGAAAAATTGATGATTTTATCTTGAAAGTTCCACTTTTATCAGATTTGATTCAATTTTCTAACTTTGCAAACTTTGTTGCTGTTATGCAGGTTGCATATGATGCAGGCGTACCGATTATTGAATGCTTGTATCTTGCAAATATGACACTTACTAATCACACTCTTAAAACTAAAATAGAAGCTGCAACTTTGAAAGTTCAACAGGGTCAGCATTTGTCTGTTGCTTTACGTTCTACAAAAGTTATGCCGAAAATGATTTTATTTATGATTGCAACAGGTGAGCAGTCAGGTCGTTTAGGTGATATGCTTTTACAGGCAACAAATTTTATTGATAAAAAACTTGACACAATTATTGATACAATGACAAAAATGATTGAGCCGATAATGCTTATTGTAATTGGTAGTATCGTACTTGTTCTTGCATTGGCACTTTATTTACCATTGTTCAACTCTTATTTACAGGATTGATGATGAAAAAAACTTACATAATTACAGGCGCAACTTCAGGTATTGGAAAAGCTTTATTAAAAGTTTTTGTAAAGCAGAATATTGTTTTTGCCGGTTATAGAAACGAAAAATATGTTCAAGAACTTGAAGAGATCGGCGCAATCCCTTTCTATATAGATATGGAACGCAAAGAAACGATTGCACAGGCCGCAGCTTTCATAAAATCAAAAACAGATAAAATTGACACATTAATAAATGTTGCAGGATGTGTGGTTGCCGGAGTTATGGAATTTATTTCTCTGGAGAATTTACGAAAACAGTTTGAGGTTAACACCTTTTCTCATATCGATCTGACACAAAGACTTTTACCGTTATTGCAAGATGGAAAAGTAATAAATATTAGTTCTATGGCAAGTTTTGGTATATTTCCTTTTGTTGCACCATATTGTGCTTCAAAGCGTGCACTTGATATTTTGTTTAATGCGATGACATTAGAATCCGGTGTGAAAGTCGTTTCAATAAAACCCGGTGTTATTGCAACTCCATTATGGGATAAGTCTATTGAGCTTAATAAAGAATCAATAAACAATTGTAAAAATTACGAAAAAGAAATGAATTATATGGTTAAAAATGCCCATAAAAACGGTAAAAAAGGTTTGGATGTAAATCAAGTTGTAAGTTTAATTGTTAAAGTTGATAATATGAAAAATCCAAGACCATCATATACAGTTGGAAAAGATGCATTTATAGCTCAAATTATTTCAAAATTTCCGTTTAGTATTCAAAATAAACTAATTAAGTTTGGTATGAAAATGAAATTGAAATCTTGAAAAATACATCAAAATATGTTAAACTGAGTGTATGAAGAGATTTATTTTTGAAATTAAAGAGTTGAAAAATTTGTATGAAAATCCCGTCGGGGGGGGGCACTACGTGCGGTGCCGAAGGCACTTCCCCACTAGGTATTGGTGGTACTTATAATACATTGGTGGAAGTTACGTGCGGCATAGTAGCATTTTTGCGATTCGAATGCTGTTGCGAGTGTAAGCGAAGCAATCCAGCTGATAATAAAACCTCCCTTTGTAAGGGAGGATTAAGGTGGGTTTTTTATTTGTCATTGCACAGCGGTTTTGGTAATATTTTTATTTTACCGCTCATTTTGCGCAATCTAAATAAAACCCCCTCCCTAGCCCTGTCTTGGATTTGCTCCACGCTCACAGAGTTTCGCCAAAGTTGCTACGCAACAAAAGGCTCAATCTGTTCGCTATCCGGACTCGTTTTACTCCGTCCGTCCGCAAATTCGCTCCCCCTTGGAGAGGGAAAAATGCTATATCCCCTCGCCCCTTGAGGGAGAGGGAAGAATTGGTTAATGAGCGAATGCGAATTTAACAATTCGGGTGAGGGGTGCTATGCATGTAATTAAAGTATATAAAGGAATAAATGAAAGGATAAAAATTATGAAACAGATAATTAAAAATTTAATGAAACACACACGTCATGCTGAACTCGTTTCAGCATCTCAGACCATCCCCCTCATCCGACACTTCGTGTCACCTTCTCCCACCATTGGGGAGAAGGAAATAATATATGCGAAGCACGATAAGAACTTATCGACTTGTCGTCTTAACGTCTTAAAGACTGATAAAACCCCTACCCTCTCCCGAATTTGTAAGTTCGCATTTAGCTCACTAACAAATTCAACCCTCTCACAAAGAGAGAGGGTAAAATATGGGTTCACTCTGGCGGAAGTTTTTTCACCCTGCCGGAAGGTTAAATTAAACTTTGGGTTTACTCTGGCCGAAGTTTTAATCACTCTCGGCATTATCGGTGTTGTGGCGGCGTTGACTTTGCCGACAGTAATCTCTAAAATAAATAAAAAGCATTATTCTGTAGCATTAAAAAGAGTTTATTCCACTTTATCACAAGCACTTTTAATGTCAGAGCAAGAACATGGTGATTCTACAGGCTGGCCATGGGCTCCTTATCATAAAGAAGGTTTACTTGAATGGACTGATGAATATATTTTTAAATACATTCCTAAAATTGTCTCTTGCGAACAATCTCCTTTAAAAAAATGTCCTGCTGCGGAATCTGTACATTGTCGTATTGTTAATAATATGGAAAGATGTGTGAACTATAATTTTGCATATACGGTAAATTATCTATTAAATAGCGGAGAGCTTTTATATATGTATATGGGTGGTAATCCTGTTGATGGAAAGAGCGAATTTATACATATTCTTGTCGATTTAAATGGTAACAAAAAACCAAACACATATGGAAAAGATATCTTTCAATTTAGTTTTGGATTTGGATTTGATCGCAACGCAAAATTAAGACCATATCCGTATATAAATTCAAATGATAGAACTATTTTGAAAACAAAATGTCTGGAAGATGCAACATATTGTAGCCAGCTTATTTTTTTAGATAATTTTGAATTTTTAGATGATTATCCTTATTAAGATTATAAATTTGCGCCGCAGCATTTTTTGAATTTTTTGCCGCTTCCGCAAGGACATGGATCATTTCTTCCTATTTTGCTTAGATCAATGCCTTCAAGTGATGGTTTTTCAATGTCTTCTTCAATTATACCAAGAGTTTTAGAGAATACTTTTGATTTATACAAAACTGTTGTTGATGAAAAAATCTTGTTTTCTAAATATCTTGATTTATATTTTTCCAAAAGTTCATCAAATGTATAATTTGTTTCAAGAAGTTTATTTACAACATCCATAAAGTTTTCATGGCGTTCTGCAACTCTTTTGATTATATTTGCTGAAAATTTATCATTATTTAAGAAAAACAGAATGCAAGCTTTCGCATTTTCTACATTGTCAGGATTTTCAATTACCTTATTAAAAGTTTCAAAAAACGGTACTGCATAAAGTCCCAATTCTTTATCAAAAACAATACCTACATCATAAACTTCTTTGTGAGAAGAAAATCCGCCTAAAGAATTTTCTAAAAAGTTTTCATAAGAATTATTGAATTCAGAAACATTAAAGAATTTATACGTTTCGACTGATTGAATTTTATCAGAGAAATCAATTTTTTCACCGCCTTCTGCAAAATCATTAAATGCTCCTATGATATCATCTGCAAATCTGTTTGTAGTGACGATTTCGTCTTTTCCAAAAAAATCAATAAATTTTTTGTAGATAGATTTAATTTCTTTTTCAATCTCTTTTTGCTTTTCCGGATTGTCAAGATAAACAAGCTCTGGATTTTGTATAATTTTTGCAACAGAATATCTTAAAGCATCATCACGTCTTGATGATGGCAAAACTCCGGAAATTTCTAATAGATAGTACGCATCTTCAAATTTAAAAATTCTTGCAACTACATATTGTCCGGCGCCAATTCCTCTGAAAGAAGTCATTTTTACAAGAGAGACAACACTATATGTTTTTTCATTAATCAAATTATTAAAATCAAAACCGTTTTGTAATACACGTTTAACCTCAAAAATTGAAGAAATAGAATTCATTAATGCTTTTACAATTTTTTTCGATGAAGACGATAATTTTTTTGTATTTTCAAGATAAAGTTCAAATATACTTTTATTATTTAAATTTCTTTCAAAAATATATGTAAAATAAGCAGATTGAACATTTGTACTGCCAATAGTTTTTAAATATTCTTCAAAATCCGGTTTAATAGTTTCGTTTGTTTGAACGAAATCTGCAATACTTTTTATTACATCATTAATTTCTTTTAATTCTTCTAAAATAAGCATTATTCTCTCCTCTATAAAACTCAGATTATAATAAAAATATTGAAATCTCAATACTATAACAGATTAATATATTAATTTTCAAAATTGCAGGTCGGACACATTCTTTTTGCGATTGCAATATCTGAATTTGCTCCGTTAATATTTAAGATTTGTTTTGCTTTTCCTCTGTTAAAATAAGCATTTTCTAACGAAAAACCGATTTCTTCTCCACGTTTGTGAATAGAAATAAGTTCGTCATATATTTTTAATGCTTCTGAATATTTTTTGTGTTTCATAAGATAATCAGCTTTTTTTGCTTTTATAACACCTGTTGATATCTTATCTTTTTGAACTGTGAGAGCTTTTTCAAACGTCTTCATCATGTCTTCATAAGGTAAATAATAGATTTTTGTATCCAATATTTCATTATCAAAAACGTTTGAAAGGCTATATTTATTTGCAAGTTCAAAATCTTTAACAGCACCTTTATAGTCTTTTAGATTAAATTTTGCAATAGCTTTTTGTTCATATATTTCCGGATTAATTGGAATAATTTTTGAATAAAGATTTGCACATTTTAGACCAAAAGTGAATTTTTTATTAGCAATAAGTGCTTCAATAAACATTGGAGTTAATAAATAATAACAAAAAGCGATAATTAATAATGCGACAATATAAATACTTTTTCTTGGAGTTTCGCAATATTTTTTATAAGCTTCCGGTTCAATGTTATAAATATTTGGATTAAATTTAACAGTTTGGAAAGAGCCGACATATCTTGTAAGATAATTTTCATACAAAGTATTTATAACAATATAAGTAAGATATAACATTATTAATGGTATAGCTGCCAGAGTTAAAATAGTTATAAAATATGGCATTTGCATTAAGTTAGTAAAATATGGAAAAATAAACAAATAAACATATAATAAAAGTTCACAAGCTACTATGGAATTTAAAATAGTAGTAAATTTTCTGTAGACTTTGTTTATTTCATTAATTTTTTCATCTGGGAGCTTCACAGCGAATTTATAGCCGTTGCTTCTCAAAATTCCAGCAAGAACTGTGGTTTTTTTGTCAATATAATAAGTGCAATATTGAGAATTCAAAAAAATAAATTTTCTAAAATCGTAAATATTCATAAAATGATAATAACATTTTAAACATAAAAAAGCAATTGCGGAAAAAAATTTATATGATATTATAATTTTGTTGAAACTTGACAAAAAAATACAACAATCGGGACGTGGCAGCGGATTGCGAGCTGAGGGCGAACGGTCAAAGCGACGAGCTTTGCCGGTAGACCCGTTAAACGCGAGCAACCAAGCAGGGACCCCGCGAGCACAATTGATAATTGTGCGAGAAGGGGGGACTTGGTAGCGTGAGCGAACAAGCTGTCATGTACTGATAAATCTATAACATCGGGACGTGGCGCAGCTTGGTAGCGTGCTACCTTGGGGTGGTAGAGGTCGCAGGTTCAAATCCTGTCGTTCCGATTTTTTACTATTAATATATATCTTATATTTAAATAATTTTACATAAAATCGGTCTCCAGGTTGAACCAACGTGCCCCCTTCGAGGATTCTGATTTGTACGGGCTCATAAATTCGCCTACAACTCAAGATAAATCCTGTCGTTCTGACCATTTAAAACGAAAGCCAGGTATATTATTGACTTTTGAGTTTTGTATGAAACTTAAATATTTTTGCGTTTTTGCTTTATTTCTTTATATTCATCAGGGCTAAAAATTTCACCACATTGTGTACAAACGTAATCTCCTGTACCAGCACCTAACATATACTCTTTCGCAAATTCTGGATGAGAACAAGGTTTGTTTCCCCAATTTTTTCGTAATAATGAAGCATCTTTTTGTTGCATATTGTACATCTTTTTCTCCTTTAAATTAATATGATAAATTAAATTATAAGAATTTTCAATTAGCAAAAAGTGGTATTTATCCAATAAATATTGACTTGTTATTGATTTTGTTTTAGTCTTTTTATGTAAAAAAGATATCGGGATGTAGCGCAGTCTGGTAGCGCACCGTGTTCGGGTCGCGGGGGTCGCAAGTTCGAATCTTGTCATCCCGACCATTTAAAGCAAAAATGAGTCTGTAATATCAGGCTCATTTTTTTCTCCCTCAAGTCTATGATTTTGCTAAATTTTTATTGATATTTTTTGTAAAAAGGTATATAATTATCAGGTAGAATTATGAAAAAAGAGGTCTTACATATGAAATTACACATGCAGATTTTAATCGCGCTTGGTCTTGGTATTAAGCGTAACTGGCATATTTTCTTTGGAATTATACTAGGTATTTTGGTTGGAATTTTCTTACATGGCAAAGAAAATCTTCTTGTTGCAAATGTTTTAACTTTTATTGGTCAGGTATTTATCAGACTTATTCAAATGGTTGTTATACCTCTTGTAGTATCAGCTATAATAATTGGGATTACAAGTGTTGGGGATAACAGACAACTCGGTAAATTTGGTACAAAAATGATTCTTTATTACGGAATTATAACTACAATCGCTGTAACAATAGGGGCGGCTTTGGCACTTATTTTCCAACCGGGAGTCGGGGCGGCACATTATATTACTCAAAATGCTGCAAGCGAAGTTCAAGCATCTGTAGCAACTGCTATGGCACAACAACAAGGAAATATTTTAAATATATTCTTAGGTTTTATTCCAAACAATCCTATGCATTCTTTTGCAATGGGTGATATGGTTCCAATTATTGTATTTGTGTTAATTTTTGCAGTAGCATTAGCAAGAGTTGGCGATGTAAACAGACCAATTGTTTCTTTCTTTGAATCTGTTTTTGCTGCTACTATGAAGATTACTGACTGGATTATGTATTTTGCAGCACCTGGTGTATTTGCTTTGACCGCAAGTGCTGTATCAAGTTTTGGTATTGATATTTTTGCAAGTATTTCAAAATATCTTATGGTATTATTTGTTGGATTTATGCTTCAGTTATGCGTTGTATATCCGTTATTTTTGAAATTCTTCTCAAAAGTAAATGTTGTGATGTTATATTCAGCGATTGCAGAAGCTATGATGGTAGCATTTGGAACAGCAAGTTCTTCTGCAACATTGCCATTGACAATTGCATGTTGTGAAAAACGCGGTATTTCACATAAAATCTCAAGTTTTGTATTACCGCTTGGCGCAACATTAAATATGGATGGAACAGCTTTATTGCAGACAGTTGCAGTAATTTTCCTAGCACAAGCATATGGAGTTGCTTTAACACCATTTTTAATTGTTCAAATTGCACTTTTAGCAATCGTTTCATCTTCTACTTGTGCCGGAATCCCCGGGGCAGGCTTGATTACAATTGCATTAATTCTTAACGGAATGGGATTGAGTCCGGAACAATTAGTTGCAGGATTTGCGTTCTTATTTACAATTGAAAGAATTACAGATATGATGAGAACTCTTGTAAATGTTACATCTGATGCTGTAGTGGTTGCAGCAATTGCCGATAATGAAAACGAAATAAACTATGATTTATTAAATAATCCAGCAGCATATGAAGATATTGCATAGAACAAAGATATAATAATATAACAGATAAAAAAAGACCGATAAGGTCTTTTTTTTATATATTGAAATCTATGGTAAAATATGTTAAACTAAATATATGAAAAGATTTTCGAGTGAGCTTGAAGAGTTGAAAAAGTTTGAATTTATGTTTGAAAATCCCGTCGGGGGGGGGGGCACTACGTGCGTAGCCCTGCCGAACAAGTTTGGTGATACTTGTAATGGGTTGGTGGAAGTCACGTGCGGTGCCGAAGGCACTTTCCCACTAGGCTTTGGAAATTTTTATGAAGCATTGGATATAGTAACGCCGGAAGGTATTGGTGCAGTTTATAATGCATTGGAAGAAGTTAGCAGCATAGGCCGCGGACTTTGGTCTGTTTTAGATTTTTGTCATCCTGAACTTGATTCAGGATCTCATTCCGTCATGCTGAACGCAGCGAAGAATCTCAAAAATAATAAGGTGCAATTAATTGCACCCTACAAAACTTATCCCCTCCCCTTGAGGGAGGGGATTAAGGGGAGGGGTGTTCTTTAACACACTTATTAACTTATTCACTTTAAT
>CATLEG010000031.1 GCA_949915775.1 uncultured Candidatus Melainabacteria bacterium
TAAACATTCTTTTAAGTTACGAGCGAACCTTGAAA
Source organism: uncultured Candidatus Melainabacteria bacterium (assembly GCA_949915775.1). GTDB lineage: Bacteria > Cyanobacteriota > Vampirovibrionia > Gastranaerophilales > Gastranaerophilaceae > Stercorousia. The sequence goes on from CATLEG010000031.1 coordinate 36, forward strand.
CACTTGCACAAAGTATTAAATCCATTTTTTTATTTTTGGCATCTTCTATCATTCTACGGAAATTTTCTCTTTTTTTGATAGATGTTCCCGATTTACCCTCATCACTATATATTTCTTGCAAATCCCAATTAGGATTTTTGCTAACTTTTTCAGTATAATATTTAGTTTGGTTTTCTATTGATGAAACTTGTTCGGTACTTTTTGTACTGACTCTTGTGTAAACCGCAACTTTTTTGTTTTTATCATCATAAACTGTTGGTACAGGATTTGCGGGGATAAATGTTACATTATCTCCGACAGTCGCATTTCTAACTCTGTGTCTGATTAATTCTTTTATATAATCTTTATCCGCATCTTGCGGTTTCCATTCCATTTCTTCCATTGATACACCTACATATTGTTTCTTATATTATTTATAGTTTTGATTATCTTTTGTTTCCAATTTTCATAATCTTTTGGGTTTAAACCCGCATAATGATTTGATAGTTTTAGTAATTCTTCTTTTTGGGAGTCCTCATTTCTGAATGTATTTATGTTGTATTCTTTATCTTCCGTTACTATGTGTAAATCGGGATTAAATTCAAACATCAATTTAATGAGATAACAGAACTCTCTTGGATTTGCGGCTAAATATCCTTTTGTTTGGGTAAATATACAATTTACTTTTTTAAGTTCGATATCTGATAACAATCTAACCATTTCTTGACGATTGAATGTTTCTTTTTTACCGGTAATATCAATATAAACATCTATGAGTTCAAAATTATTTGAGTCAGAGAATTTATTAACATAATATTCTTTGTGGTAAATAATTGCTTTATCTTTGTTCTTTTCCCATAATTTAGCAAGTTTTACATAACCCGCAACTTTATATTTAGCCATTTTGCACCTCCAATGAAATCAATTCATCAGGAAGTTTCCAAAACCATTTACCGTTTTTTCTAAACGATATTATTCCTAATTTTTTCTTTTCTGTATTTATTGTTCTTTCGGAATATCCGCCATTTTTTGCAAGATCCAAAACAATAGAACTAGGTGTTGCACCTTTTCTTAAAATGTCTATCAAAATGTCTTTACACGGAATATTTTTATATGCAGACCTACGACCTAACCATTTTATTTTTTTATTTATTATTTGAAATTCAAGAGGATCACCTTCAAGAGCAAGACTTGATTTTATCGGGTAAACATATCTAATTTGTGGATTTTCTTCATCTCTTTCAATCATCAAAACACTTCTTGAAATAGCGGTTATGTCAATACTTCCTAAACCCCTATAAATATTTTTGGCTGAATTAGATTTGTTTAAATGACCTATAAGAATAATTGCACAGTCATAAACTTTTGCAATTCTAACAAGATTACTCAAAATAGAGCGGATTCTGCCCGCTGAATTTAAGTCAGAGTCTTGTAAAAATGATTGAATAGGATCTAAAACCAATAATTTCGCATTTGTTTGTTTTATGGTTGCTTCAATTCTTTTGTCGTCTAAATTTAAACTGTTGTTATTATCTCTAATATATGCAACTTTGCTACAATCTGCCCCTGCTGATTCAAGTCGGGGTTTAATGGTATCAGAAACATCATCTTCAAAACATTGATAAACGACATTATAAGTTGAATTAATCTTATAACCGTCAGGCATTTCTGTACCGTTTGTAAGTCGGGCAATAATATCTAAAACAAAAGTGGATTTCCCGTCTCCGGGATCACCTTGAACAATGGTTAATTTACCAAAAGGAATATATGGATACCAGAGCCAATTTATTTTTTTAGTTTTTACAAGTGAATAATATTCAAATATGCTGTTATCATTGACAGTCATTTCTACATATTGATTTGATTTTGGGTGCATTTCAACTAACCCATGTATCGACCTAGACATGGATTCTGTGTAAAATATTTTGACTTTTTTACCTATACGAGTTGAATATATTTAACTTTTATGCTACTTTTTTGCATGGAAATTTCTAACGCAAAGTAGCGTGTTGCCTTTGCAGAAGACTACACACAGTTCTATTTATTTAACTCTAATTATATTATAGTCAAATATATTTAACTGTCAAGTGAGGTAAATTTCTATTGTAAACAAATATGAATACATAGGAAGATTATGTCATTTTACGAGAGATACGAAAAATGTTGTCAAGAAAAAGGTATATTGCCTAAAAGCCAATATGCAGCCGATATGTTAGGTTGCACAAAATCTTCCATTTCTGCATTTGCTAAATCCGGAAAAGCACCCGCCGGACTTATTGTCGCTAATGCCGCTAAAATGCTTAATGTTACTTCTGATTACTTATTAGAAATTATTGATACCCCAAGAAATATTGATGTTGATTTTTCAGATCAAGAAATCTCTATTTTGTCGGATATTAGAGAATTAAACACCGAGGGCAAAGAATCAGCCCAAGCAATGATTAAGGGTTTACTTACAAACGGCATATATAAAAAATCTAATTCGGTTCAAAAGAAAGTAAATAAAAAATAACTTTTACCTATCTATGCTCCACAATATTTTATCTATTTTTCTTGGAGTCCATTCACTTGTTTTAAACTTTTTGTTTAACTCGTTTGCCTTTTCTCTCATTATTTCAATTAATATAGTTCCGTCTTTTTCTGTTAGGTTATCTTGTTTCATTTTTTCCAGTAAAAAATGTTCTTTAAGATTTTCTACTTCCAAAAGTCTTTGAACTACAAATTGATCCACAGTTCCAAAATATTTTGGAAACAAAAGAGAAAGCAAACCCGAAGCACCTGCAACACCTAAACCTTTAATTCTATGTGTTGTTCTTAAAAGATTTGATATGTTTTCGGGGTTATATTTGAAAATCAAATTGTGGATTTCTTCTAATTCAACAATATTATCATCTTCCAAATATTTAACTAAACTATTTCTAGTGGTTCTTAAACGATTTGCTTGGGTATATTTCCAAACAAAATATTTGTCGTGCAAAAAATTATAAAATTCACTAACTGTCATATTTTTGACATTTTCAGAATCCAAATTGTCTAACTCTTTTTCAATTTCAACATTTGATGATTTCACCAAGTCAAAATATTTTTCAAGAGCATATTTCCATTCCTGTTCAGTTCCGCTATTCCACAAGTAATTAATATTTAATTCCACAGTCATAAACCGATACTAACATAAAGTGCTAACTTTTGCTAATTTTCGTAGCAATTCTATGCAAACTGTTTAGAACAGTTTGTTTATCCGCCATAATATTAAAAACGGCTATAATGCACTATTTAAGAGGTAAAAAGATGTTTTATACACACCAAAATTTCAAAGGCGGAACTAATAATTTATTAATTGTTTTTGATAACAAAGGTAATTATGCCACAAGTCTTAAAAATTTCTACACCGCCGAAAAAAATCTAAAAGCAAAAATCAGACGGAGGAGAAACAAACAAGATGAAGACAGATTATAAAAAAGAGTTTCTAAATTGTCTTTATAGTATCGACCACTCTAAAAGGCGATATGACATTTTCAAAGATTTTTTAACCGCAACTGCAATTTCATTTCAAAATGCGGTTTCACCAAATAAAAACCAAGAATTAGAAAATGAGTACAAAGAACTTATCAAAACCTATAAGAAACCCGAAAGATTAGCCGAATTATTACATATAACAGTACAAGCACTAACCCAAGAAACAACCGATTTCTTGGGTTCTATTTATATGTTTGGAGATTTTGGAAATAAATACACAGGTCAATTTTTTACCCCTTTTCACATAGCGGACTTTATGGCTCAAATAACAATTTATGAATCGGATGTAAAAAGAAAAATTGAAACAGAGGGATTTATGACTGTTTGTGATCCCTGTTGCGGAAGTGGAGTTTTTTTAATTGCGGCTTCCGAAGTAATAAAAAATATGGGTTATAATCCGCAACAAGTTTTACATATAGACGGAACGGACATTGACAAAGTGTGTTGTCAAATGGCTTACATTCAAACCTCTTTATTAGGTTTATCGGGTGTTATTCATTACGGAAACACAATAACAATGCAAATGTGGGAACATTACAAGTTACCAATGACAGATATAAATTTTTTCAGATTTGCAGGATTATCTCCTCAAAAATCCGAACTGTTTGAAAGACCAAAAGAAGTAATTGAAGTTAAAAAAGTGGAAGAAACAGAAGAAAGGAGAAAAAATGACAACCAAGAATTTAAACAGCTTTCAATTAAATTTGAGTAGTTTTGTAGGAACAGAGCAATATTTCTTTAACCCATTATTCAAAACCTTGTATTATACCGAGGGTGTAAAATACTTTCTTGATAATGCAGGGCAGGGTGCAAATTGGTTCTTAACCCTTGTTGCAACAGAAATTAAACCAATTTTAAAACCCGATTTTTATTTTATAGAGCTAAAAGTGGAAAAAGATGAAACCGCAAAAATTATATGCCAACGAGATAAAGGCGAACCGATACTTTACAAACTAGAATTAGATTATACTGACTGCCCTTATTCGGAAGAACCATACAAATTTTGCTTTGATGTAAACGAAGAACAACAAATCCTCTGCTTATTATCCGAATATTAAATTTAAGATTGCAAAAAAATGAAAAATTTTTGCAATCTTAAATATTTTGCAATCTTGCAAAAATCGTTAAAACTCTTTTATAGATTAGGTTTTATCGATTTTACATATTTTAAATTTTTCAGATTTACATACCCCGATAAACTTGCAATCTTAAAATTTATTTAAAAGTTTTTACACGATTTCCGTATTTGTCATATTGAACCGTTTTACCAGTAGAATCCTTTTTAAAACTTCCTGTTTTATTTCCGTATTTATCGTAACTTGTAGTTGTACCGTTTGAATTTGTTTTATAAGTCCGATTTTGACATAGCAATATTTTATAATTATCATAAGAATTGAGGTAAATATGTGGTTCTTAAATCTAATATGGACAGTTATTATATTTCTTTTTATTGCGGGTTTATTTATGTAATTATTTAAAAAGCAAAGGGTAAAAGTATGTTTATATGTCACAAATGCGGATATAAAGATTTTACAGACAATAAAAAAACAAGTTGTCCGATTTGTGGTGTAAATATTACTATTCCAAAATCTGCACTAATTTTATTTTTATCTTTTGTTATGTATATTGTTTTTACATTTTTATCAATGTTCAATGACAGATTAAACATAATAGCCATAATGTCTTTAATTATTGCTATTATATTTATTCCTTTTGCAATAAAAGAAGCGATAAAAAGAAAAAACGAAATTAAAGACGGTTTTCGTTCTCCTGATTACCCAAGCGAAATTATAGACGGAGATCCAAGAGTTCCCGATTTTAAATCATTTGATTATGTTTATGGGCTAAAAGATGATGAGGGTGTGAAAAAGATACTTTTAGAAACATATAAAGACGGTTTGAATTTTTATTATAATAAATTACAAGAAATCGAGACTATCAATTATTCTGATATTGTCGGATTGGAAATTCACGAAGAAAACGAATTAAAGATGTCGGCAACAAAAAGTGTAGTCTATGCGGCTTTATTAGGTGTGTTAGGTGGAATAGGAGCAGGCATGGTTGGTGGTGCTATTGGCGGTTTAGAAAATAAAAACCGTCATGTATTAGAAATTCAAATTAAACATGAAAACGAAATAAAAAGTCTTTATGTAACATCTAATAAAGCAGAATTAATCAGTTTCGCAAAAGAAATTGAAGATAAGGTAAACGGTAAATAATTATGCGTAAATTAAACAAAGATAATTTTAATATTAAATCATTATATTTTGAAGAAATTTGTTATGGTAATCCCGGAAACAAATATACTTATTCAAATGTTTCCAATAAAGGCAAAATACAACATACAAACTTTTATGAATCCGAAAATTTATCAGAAACAAATAATATAAACACTTCTGAATTTGATGAAAAGATTTATAAACTCATAAAAAATTGGAAACGCAATTATAAACCCGAATTTGATATATGTGACGGTTTAATGTGGGAACTTAAAATAAAACTTATAGACGGTACAAAATACAAATTTTCTGGACATTACGAAACACCCGAAAATTTTGAAGATTTTGAAAATTACATGCAAAAATTAACTATACCAAATTTAATCGAGCAATATTACAAATGGAATTATTCAGAATTTATAACATTATCAAGTCTGCAAAAGTATGTTGATGATTTAAAAACCTTACTAATCGGGAAATCTATAAACCATATTTTTGTTAATCCCGACTATAATGCGGGTGGCTCAACTATACAGGGATATGATTTACTAACAGATAACGAAAATGTTAGTTTAGATTTAATTGTTGGTCCAAGTATATTAAAAATAGGTGAACACACTTTAATGTTTGATATGTACGGCGGAAGTGATTTAAAAATTTCACTTAACAAAGAATTTGAGATTATCAATAAAGAAGAAATATTTTATAACGAAATAACTACTTTATTTTCAAAAAATGTAATGGGTCGGAAAATAAAAGACATAACAATTACACCTATTTCTGAAAAGGATGCAAGAGGTTCATTAAATTGGTATCCTAACCAAGTTTTTGGTGATGATATGTTTGAAGAACTTATTTTTGAATTAGAAAACGGTACAAAGTTTGTCATAAATATAGTTTTTGACAACACAGGAATACACGAAAGGAATAATTGACAGAATTGTTACACAAGGACATTGTAGCTATTTTCGTGTTAATATAAAGTTATAAAATCGGGGTTAGAAATGACAGAAGTTGATGAAAAGAAAAAAAGACGAACAAAATTTTATACAAATGAAGAGGGCAACACTCTTTATGAAAGATTTAACCAAACATTAAAAAATGCACAGTATTTTGATTCATTAGTGGGTTATTTCAGAACAAGCGGTTTTTATCGTTTGTATCAATCACTTGAAAATGTTGATAAAATACGGATTTTAGTTGGTTTAAGTATTGACAGACAAACTTATGACATTATAGAAGAAACTCAATTAAAATTAGATTTTGAAAGTCAAGCAAATATTAGAAAACAGTATAAAGAGGAAGTACAGAAAGAATTTGAAAACTCTGAAGATACAGAAGATGTTGCAAGAGGGGTAAATAAATTCAGAGAAATGCTTGCAAACGGTAAAATTGAAATGCGAGCATGTCGAGATAAAAATATTCATGCAAAAGTCTATATTACACGATATGATGAAGAAAAATACGGTTTATATGGAACAGTTGTTACTGGTTCAAGTAATTTTACAGAAAATGGTTTAAATGCTCAATATGAATTTAATGTTGAACTAAAAGATGATCCTGATGTAGAAGAAGCATTAGAGCGATTTGAAAAACTTTGGGCTGTTTCTATTCCTATTTCAGAGGATTATATAAATGCCCTTGAAACTAAAACTTGGTTAAACGATAAAATAACACCTTATGAAATATATTTGAAACTCTTATACGAATATTTTTATGAGGAAATTAATACAGAAGATGTATTTAGTGCTGATGATTTACCCGACAATTATATGAAGTTAGATTACCAAATAAATGCTATTGCTAAAATAAATAAAATAGTAAATGAATATGGCGGGGTATTTATTTCTGATGTTGTTGGTTTGGGTAAAACATATATTGCGGCTATGTTTGCTAAAATATTAACCGGTAGAATTTTAGTTTTAGCACCACCTCCTATCATTCCAAACTGGGTAGGTGCATTTAAAGATTTTGATATTAAAGCAAAAAATTATGATATTGAATCAATCGGAATGTTACCTAAAATTGTTGAAAAATTAAGCAAAGCAGAAACATACGGAGAAAGAACATACGACTATGTTTTTATTGATGAAGCACACCGTTTTAGAAATGGAGCAAATACTCAATATAGTCAATTAAAACAAATTTGTACTAATAAAAAAGTTGTTTTGATTAGTGCAACACCATTAAATAATACATTTTTTGATTTTTATTATTTAATTTCATTATTTCAAAATCCTGTGGATAGTGATATTCCAGATATCCCTAATTTGGAATCATTTTTTGCTAATAGAAGAAATAAAATAAAACAAATAGAAAAAGAATATGGTGGTAAAGATAAGCCTGAATACATAAAAGCGGTTAAACAAGTTTCAAAAGAGGTTCGAGATAAAATTTTAAAATACATAATGATAAGAAGAACTAGAACTGATATTAAAAAATATTTTAATAAAGATATGAAAAAACAGGGCTTAAAATTCCCCGAAGTTAAACCACCACAAGAAATTATTTATGAATTTGATAATCATACAAACGATATTTTTAATAAGACAATTCGTATAATTGGAACAAAAGACACACCGTCTGATGAAAAATTGTCTTATGCGAGATATAAACCAAGAACATATTTAAAAGATCAACAATTGTCAGCATTTGAAAGACAACAACAAATAAACAATGTTGGGTTTACAAAATGCAGATTAGTTAAAAGATTAGAAAGTTCAAAATATGCCTTTCAAATGACTCTGAAAAGGTCTATTGAATCGCATAAAAAAATGTTATCAATGTTAAATAGCGGAACTGTTTTTATTAGCAAAGATATAAATGTTCTTGATTACATTGATGATGATACAAAAACAGTTGAAGATTTACTAAACAAAGGTAAAGACAAAGATTTAGAACAATTTCCATCAAGTGCTTTTAGTGATGATTTCGCAAAAGATTTAACAAAAGATTTAAACTTTTTGGAAGAATTATTAAATGACTGGAAATCAATTCAGCATGATTATAAACAGGAAAAATTTGTTAGTGAGTTAGAAAATAATCCATTATTAAAGGATAAAAAGGTCGTAATATTTTCCGAATCAGCAGAAACAGGGGAAAATCTTTCAGAAGTTTTAAAAGAAAAATATGGAGATAAAGTATTATTCTATTGTTCATCTAAAAGTGAAGATTTAAAAGACACTATAAAATATAACTATGATCCAAACCAAAAGGATTATGAGCAAGTTGATGATATTAAAATATTGATTACAACTGATGTTCTTTCCGAAGGTATCAATTTGCACAGGTCAAATATAATCATTAATTATGATTTGCCGTGGAATCCGACAAGAGTTTTACAAAGAGTTGGTCGTGTAAATCGTGTTGGTACAAAACATGATGATGTTTATATTTTCAATTTCTTTCCAACCGAAGAAACCGATGATGAATTACAGTTAAAAAGCAACATTATATCTAAAATACAAGCATTCCATAACGCATTGGGAGAAGATGCAAAATATTTAAGCGATACAGAAGAATTTGAATCGTACAATTTAAGAGGTGAACAACTTTATAAACAATTAAATTCTACGGACAATTTGGAAGATGCCGAAGAAAGTCCCGAATTAAAATATTTGAATTTAATTAGGGAGATTAGAGACAAGAAAACAGACTTGTATTATAAAGTTTCACAATTACCTAAAAAAATAAGAGTTGCAAGAGATAGCAAAAAAGTTTTAGCAGATTCACTTGTAACATTTTTCAGAAAAGGCAAATTGCGTAAATTCTGTATAACAGACGGTGGATTTTCAAAAGAAATTTCTTTTGATCAAGCAGTTTTATTCTTTGAGTGTAAAGAAAATGAAGCTCAAAAGAAATTGCCCGATTTATATTTTGAATACATAGCAAAAAATAAAGAAGAGTTCGGACAACCAATAACAACGGAATCAACCTTTATGGCAAGAAAAGGTAAATCAAAAACCGAAAAAATCATAAGGGATTTAAAGGGTTTAATAAATTGTATGAAATATACACAAGATGATAAAGCATATATTCAATCCGTAATCAATGCTTTCGGTTCAAGAACAATACCCGAGAAACTTGCAAAAAAACTAAGTGATTTCTTTGATACTGAAATTGACGATTTGAAACTTTTATCAGGTATAAAACGAATAGTTCCAGATACATTCCTAAATAGCGAAATAAGAAGTGGTAGCAAAACGGCACAAAAAAGAGAAATCGTGTTGTCAGAATATTTATATTCAAGAGGTGAATAATGGTTAATACTTTAAATAGAGATATAGTAGAAAAAACTTTTAATCAAAGTTATAATGACGAACAATTTAAAAGATTTATAAGTGATTTATTAATTGATGCCAATTTTGAAAAAGCACATAATATTATGTTGCCAAACGACTACAAAGATTTCATCAAAAGTGCTAGGAGAATATGCAAATATAAATATACTTCGGAAGAATATATTGATGAAAAAGTTATTGATGTTTTAGTTGTTAAATTAAGAAAAACGACATCAGTAGATAGAGCAAGAACCGCACAGAGAAACTTTGTTGCAAGATATTTAAACGGAAGTAGAGATTATCAAAAAGATGCGGCTTTGGTTGCTTTTATTTCAGAAGATGAAAATGAAAATATTTCTCCCGATTGGCGATTTTCTTTTATCCAAATGAACTATAAAACTGAAATTGTTGAAAATGCAAACGGTAAAAAGAAAAGAGTTACATCTGTTGAATTAACACCCGCAAAAAGATTTTCATTTCTTGTCGGACAAAATGAAAATACACATACGGCTCAAAGACAATTTTATGACTGTATTCAAAAATCATCAAAAGGTGAAAAAATTACTATTGAAGATTTAGTACAGGCATTTGATATAGAAAAAGTTTCAAAAGAATTCTTTGAAGAATACAAAAAACTCTTTATGAAGTTAGTTGAAGAATTAAAGAGGCTATATGCAACCGATAAAGATATACATGATGATTTTAATGAACATAATATCAACATAGAAGATTTTGCTAAAAAGACTCTTGGACAACTTGTATTTTTATACTTTATCCAGAAAAAAGGTTGGTTAGGAGTAAAAAGAAATGCAGATTGGGGAACCGGTGATAAAAGATTTTTAAGAAAATTATTTGACAAAGATCCCGAATTTAATGCAAATTATAATAATTTCTTTAATGATATTCTTGAACATTTATTCTATGAAGCACTTGCAACAGATAGAGATAAAGCATCTTGGTTTGGTATGTTAAATTGCCGTATTCCATTTTTAAATGGCGGTTTGTTTGAACCTGTGAACGGTTATGAATGGACTAAAACCGATTTAACTATTGACAATAATATTTTTAAAGAAATATTTGATACATTTGATTTGTATAATTTTACGGTAAAAGAAGATGAACCTCTTGAAAAAGAAGTTGCCATTGATCCTGAAATGTTGGGAAAGGTTTTTGAAAACTTATTACCGGAGAATATAAGAAAAGGTAATGGTGCATTTTATACCCCTCGTGAAATTGTGCATTATATGTGCCAAGAAAGTTTAATAAACTATCTTTATAACAAATTGAATATTGTTGAAAAAGAATTAACAAAAGAAGAACTAGAACTAGAACAAGCAAGACAACAACAATTAAATTTAAGATTACCAAAAGAGAAAAAACAACAGTTACCAATAACCTATAAAGCAGTAGAAGAAATTGTATCAAAAGAAGATATTGAATTTTTGATTAAAAAGGGTGGTTCAACATATTCTAATAAACAAGTCAAAGAAGAAATGCCACAAACAGTTATTCAATATGCTATAGATCTTGATGAAGCATTAAAAGATATAAGAATTTGTGATCCAGCTATTGGTTCTGGTGCTTTTCCTGTTGGAATGATGAATGAAATTGTACGAGTAAGAGCCGCATTAAGTGAATTTGTTGGGGAAAAAGACAGATCTATTTATGAATTAAAAAGAAATGCTATAGAAAAATCAATATACGGCGTTGATTTAGATGCGGGTGCTGTTGATATTGCTAAATTGAGATTTTGGTTATCTCTTGTTGTAGATGAAGAAGATGTTAAAAATATAAAACCATTACCTAATCTTGATTATAAAATAATGCAAGGTAATTCTCTTATAACAAGTTATGAGGGAATAGACTTTGACGAAATTATTGATAATTATAAAACAGGTAGTCAATTACAAATAAATTTATGGGGCGACAAAACAGAAGATTTAAAATTAAAATTGAGCGAAAAGCAAAGTGATTTTTTAAATTCTTCTCAACCTTCTGAAAAATCAAAATTAAAAGATCAAATTGAAGATATTATTATTGAGATTGTAAAAGAAAAGCTACAAATAAAAGCAAAAGAGGGCAAATTGAATTATAACGAATTGGAAGAAAAGGTTCGTAATTTTGCCCAAAATAAAGAAAAAAGAGAATTTTTCCCTTGGAAACTTTTCTTTGCTGATGCGTTTTCTAATGGTGGATTTGATATAGTAATGGGTAATCCCCCATACATACAACTTCAAAAATTTAAAGGTGATCCTGTTCAAAAATTATATAAAGATGCAGGATATGAAGTCCACGATTCAAATGGCGATATATACTGCTTATTTTATGAAAAAGGTCTAAATGTATTAAAAGACGGTGGAAATTTATGTTTTATTACTTCTAACAAATGGATGAGAGCAGGATATGGTGAAAAATTGAGAGAATTTTTTGTTAAAAATAATCCTATTCAGTTAATTGATTTTGGTGGTTTTGGGGTATTTGATAGTGCAACAGTTGATGTAAACATACTGTTAATCGAAAAAAATAAATATCAAAATAAAACAGAATCTTGCACTATTGGAAAAGATTTTAACGGTCTAAATCAAATGAGCGTTTATATTAGACAAAATTCATCAGATCAATCTTATACTAAAAATACTTGGTGCATACTTAATCCGATAGAGCAAAGTATCAAAGAAAAAATTGAACGCATTGGAACTCCGCTAAAGAAATGGAATATTAGTATAAATTTTGGTATAAAAACAGGATTAAATGAAGCATTTATTATAGACGGTACAAAAAAAGATGAATTAATTGCCAAAGATCCAAAAAGTGTCGAAATTATACGACCGATTTTGCGAGGCAGGGATATAAAAAGATATTCCTATGACTTTGCGGATAAATGGTTGATAAATACACATAATGGTAGCAAAACCCAACAAAGAGTTGATGTAAACAATTATCCTGCTGTAAAAGAACATTTAGATAAATTTTGGGAAAAATTAGCAAAAAGAGATGATCAAGGTGATACACCATACAATTTAAGATGTTGTGCTTATACGGACGATTTTTCTAAACAAAAAATCATATGGAAAAGAATTGGTTCAATATTAAGATTTTCATATGATGATAGTGGATGTTTTGGTTTGGATAGCACCTGTTTTATTACTGGTAAACATATTAAATATTTGGTTGCTTTATTAAATTCTCAAATAGGGCATTATATGTTAAAAGATTCACCTAAGACTGGAACAGGCGATTTACTTATTAGTGTACAAGCAATAGAACCAATTTTAGTTGCGAATATAACTGAAGAACAAGAAAAAATTATTGATAATTTCGTTCAAAATATTATAGAAGATCCCAATAGAATTGATATTTATGATAAGAAAATAAACAATTATCTTTTTGAAATTTATAACTTATCTCAACAAGAAATTAAATATATAGAAAACTTGTTAGATTAATTTTTCAATATACTCTATTTCACTATCGGATAATTGGTATATTTTATATATGATATTATCTATTTCTTTTGTATTATTATTTCTAATTAAGGTTTTAAAAGTATCTAATTTATAATTAATATTTTTCAGTAATGGAATTGGTAAGTTTATTAGAAACGCTTTCTTATATCTATAACCTTTTTCACCAAGACCGCCGCCAGCATAAAATGTCTTAAAAAAGTATGAAATAGGTTTTGAGTTAAGGCAGGCAATTAAGTACTCCAAATTATTACCAGTCAAAAGAAAACTTGTTGCTTCAATGTAAAATTCACCATTATCCAAATAAAATTGAGGACTTTGTACTATTTCAGAATAAACAATTTTTTGTTTAGAAAAATCGTCCCAATATGCTATACTATCTTGTGTTTCAAACCACTTATTACAAGTCTTCTTGCGTGCATTTTTACCTTTTATTCCATCTATATCCTTTTCACCGGATTGTTCTAATATTCTTTTATCAAAAGTTAAAAGGTATTCTTTAACTGCCGGATAATCATCTATATTATAGTGTTTACTCGGAAAGGTCGCTATCAACCATTTATCCGCAAAGTCATAGGAATATCTTTTTATATCCCTGCCTCGCAAAATCGGTCGTATAATTTCGACACTTTTGGGATCTTTAGCAATCAATTCATCCTTTTTTGCACCATCTATTATAAATGCTTCATTTAGCCCTGTAAGAACTCCCCTATAAATGTTTATATCCCAATTTTTTAATGGAGTTCCAATGCGTTCAATTTTTTCTTTGATACTTTGCTCTATCGGATTAAGTATGCACCAAGTATTTTTAGTATAAGATTGATCTGATGAATTTTGTCTAATATAAACGCTCATTTAAACTGATAAAATACACCTATTTATATAATTTGTTACAGTTATTCTATGAACACCAATTATACGAGCAATAGCACTTTTTGATTTATTTTGAGATAATAACTCTCGAATTTGCTTATCTTTTTTTGAAAGTTTTAATATACTACTTTTTCTACCAACAGGTCTGCCCAATACAACCCCTTCGGACTTTTTCCTTGCCAATGCTTCTTTTGTCCGTTGTGAAATTAAATTTCTTTCAATTTCTGCGGCTAATCCAAAGGCAAATGCCAAAACTTTTGATTGAATATCATCACCGAGTCTATAATTATCCTTTACTGTCCATACTTTACAATCTTTTGACATACAAATATTTAATATTTCCATAATCATAAATAAGTTACGGCCTAACCTTGATAATTCAGAACATATTATATAATCACCTGCTTTTACTTTTTTAAGTAATTTGCCAAGTTGTCTTTTATTATACGATTTTGTTCCTGATATAGTTTCCTCAATCCAACCGTTAATTTCCAAATTTTGTTTTTCACAAAATTTTTCAATTTCAAATTTTTGATTTTCTAATGTTTGTTTATCTGTGCTTACTCGAATATAACCATATATCATAACTTGCTCCTTTCCGCTTATGGCTTATATATAAACGGTATAACAAGTTGTTATGGTTAATTTTATTTCTCTTTCACAAATTCCCAATGATAGCCATAGGAGGTTTTTTGTTTTCCACGACAACATTGTTTTATTAAATCGCTATCACAATAATCACATTCACGAACAAATGCAGCCCATTTGCTTGCTTCTCGTGCATTTTTAAATATTTCCCCTGTTTCTATACATCTAACATTTTTGGACGGTTCCGGAAATGATCTAAATTGTTCTATTTTATTGATAAGTTTATGAAATCTTTGTGGTGATATTCTATATGTACCCATTTTGATTTCTTCTTGTTTTAGAATTACTAAATATGATTTTTTAGTTTTTATTTCATTGTTATACAAAGTGCGATAAGGTTCTAACTCTTTTTGAATTTCATAAAATAATTCTTGCGTAGGTCTGTATGTACCAAGTTGAACATCTTTATTTTTAACTGTAACAGTACATCTGTTTTTCAATATTTGATTCATAAATTTCCTCTCTTATTTGTTCTGCCAAATCACTTTCATGCAGTAACCCCATTTGCAAGCCCATATAAACGGCATCAATAGCAGTATGAATTTCTCCAAGATAACAATATAAACGCCATTTTTGTATTTTTACACTACACAAAGATTCTCCCAATTTTCTTGCAATTTGTTTATTGTTATATCCTTTTGCAATAAGTTTAAGGATTGCGTGTCGTCTGCCTGTCATAGTTGCTTTATGTTTATACATGAAATTACCCTTTAATTCTCTTGTATCAATACTTTTTATTCACTATGTAGGGTAATTCTTCTTGCTTGAAATATTAGACGATTGGGCTATATAAATAGCAAATTTTTTCCTTTACAATACTTTTAATGACTAAGGCAAAAAATTAAAAAATCAATATTTGATTAGGTTTTAGTCATCATCAATACATAGTGAATAAAATGTATTGATAGTAAAATGTAGGGTTAAGAGTGATAAATAGGGTGTTTTAGTTTATAAAACAAAGTTGTTATAAGAATAGTCGATTTGATCCTGTTCTATTCCGATATATCTTAATGTTATTTGCGGTGATGAATGATTAAATATCTTCTGCAACAAAACAACATCTTTGAATTTTTGGTAATGATGATAACCAAAAGTTTTTCTCATTGTATGTGTGCCGACTTTTACTTCTAGTCCTAATTCTTCACAAGCATTACGCAACATATAATAAGCCGCAACTCTGTCAAGACGATTTTTCCAACGAGTTAAAAATAAAGGTTCTTTATCTCGTCTGCCTTTTACAAATTCAGCAATAAGCGGTTTCAACTTTTCGTTAATCGGAAATTTCTTATATTTCTTTGTTTTTTGTTCAACAATTTGAATATAATTTTTACCCCGAACATCACCAACATTTAATGCTAAAATGTCCGAAATCCGTAATCCGCAATTTGTTCCGATTACAAAAATCAGATGATCCCTTTTATTCTGTTTGAATAAAAAGTTTTCCAGTTTTTCAATATCTTTTTTATCTCGTATAGGTTCAACGGTAGTCATTTTTCTCTCCTTTCTATCTTCTACCCTCTTTAATTTTCGTGCAATTATAGGGTGTAAAATAGTTTCAAAGGTAGAATTTATTGGTCTTTCAAATATTTTTGGGTTTCTTGTAAAATCTCTTTGTAATCATCTTCTGTTAGGTTTAAATATGGTCTTGCGGGTATATTAGCAGATTTATTTTTTCCCGCTTTACCACCTAATTGATGAATTGCGGCATAAGGTAAATTTGAACCTATAACGGTGGAATCATTATCGTAATAGGTATTTACAGAACTTGCTAACATTCCCTCAACTTGGAGAATTTGTCCCGGCCATTTTCGTTTTTTAAGTCTTTGTTTTTTTGTTGATTCTGCTAAATCAACCCATTTGTTAGGTCTGCCCTGTTCTTTAAAATTTTCTTCCGTAGAATTAGCAAAAATTCCCGCTATATTTTTCATAAGCGGTCGTAAATTTTCGCATTTTTTTGCCAGTTGTAAAAGTGCATTATTTACTTCTTGATTATCAAATTCAATTTCAATAGGATCATCAGACATTTTTCTTGAATGCTCGCATTAAACGGGTACGCTGTCGCTATTACCCTCTGCTCGCATTCGCTTTATTGGATAATTTGCTATTAGTAACTCTTTATATGTTTTGTTCACATTGGCATCAAGTCTGTGGTTTATGCCGTTGTATCTTGAAACCTCTATAATTTCAAAATCTTTGTATAATTCCCTTATTTTCGGACTATCATCATAAGATAGTAAAAACCGCCCTTTTATATTTTTCAAAACATCTCTCAATCTTTCGTGTTCAAATTCTTTTGTTGAAGATGTTTCATATCCTGTACCCGAACTATATGGTGGATCACAATAGAAAAATGCTCCCTCATGGTCGTATTGTTTTATTAAGGTTTCAAAATCCCTATTTTCTATTAAAACTGTATCAAGTCTTTCATGAATTCCGTCAATTTTATCAAGTACGGTATATTGCGAACGGCAAGCCCCGCCCTGTTTTCTTTTTGCAACACCAAAAGTCCGACAATTACCGCCGAATGACCTTGTAACAATAAAGAAAAATTGTACGGCTCTTTGTATATCTGTTATAAATTGACCTTTTAAAAATTGAAAAAACATCTCTCTTGATCCAAGAAGATATTTAATTTCATCTTTAAATGCTTTCGGGTGATATTTTACTATTCTGAATAAATTGACTAATCTTCCGTCTAAATCGTTATATACTTCATGTTCCGCCCATTTGTCTTTATAAAATAAAACCCACGCACCACCGCCAAAAGGTTCAATATAACTTTTTATATCTTTTGGAATTAATGGTGCGATTGTTTTTCTCAATAATTTTTTACCGCCAATCCAAGCAATTAAGCCATTTTTAAAATTATTATTTTTTGACATTTATTCTCCTTACTTAAAAATCGAACACCGTTTGAACGGTGTTCAAACACTAATTATTCATCACTTAAACCGCTTGCGGGGTTATGACTCCAACCAATATCAGGTGCAATTTTCTTTCCTGTCAAAGGATCAGTATAAACACTAACCGGTTTAAGTTCTCCTGTTTTCTTTGATACAAGCCGATATTCTTCTGATAATTTTCCGTCAGAATTATCAATCATTAAATTTTTTGTTGATATATTATGTTCTGAAAGTGCATTTACCCGACATCGACAGTTCCAACCATTTGGCGGATAAAATGCTTTCCAAAAAGGATCGTCATACCTTAAAACAAGACCATTCAACATAGCATGTTCGGGTCTTGTACTTGAGTCCATAACTGCAACATATTCCCAATATGGTCTGTTTTCAACATTTTCGATTTGTGATTGATACCGCCCTGTTTGGTATGATGTTTGCATATTTACCCGATAAATTGTTTTTAATCGGTAATTTGAACCTAATTGTACTTTTTCTGCAACACCCTCTTTATCAACAACAATTATTTCTCCCCACCAACCTTTTTTCTGTAAAGTTGGTTTTAGGTCTTTTTTGAATTGCTGAAAAGTTTGTCCGTCTTCTAATGCTTTATCAACGGCGGTACGGATATCTTGTAAAATATGTTTATTCATGGCTTTTGCAACAGTAAACGATTTTTTATGACTATCTTGCCAAATATCGTACCAATTCCAAGATGTTTGATTTTTCTTATTCTTGAAATATTTTATTGCAAGTGCCGGAGGTAATTTAAAAAGTCCTTTAAGGTCTGGCATTTCTTATTCTTTCCTCTGCCATTTCAATATATTTCGGGTTTAATTCTATACCAACCCAATTACGATTTAATTGTTCCGCTACCATAGCCGTTGTTCCGCTTCCTATAAACGGATCTAAAACTATACCATTTTCAGGACAACCCGCTTTTATAGGTGTTTCGATTAGTTTTAACGGATATGTTGCGGTGTGATCTCCGTGGAATGATTGCGGAGATATGCTCCAAACAGTTCTTTTATTTCTGCCTTTTAATTCATTATTCAATAATTTTTGCTGATATTTTCTTTGATGTTCCGCACAAAAACCTTGATAATATTTACTTTTTTCGCTGACACTACATTTTGAGGTATGTTTTAGGGTAGATGATTTAAAAGGTTCAAGTTGTTGTTCAAAATAATATTTTGGCTTTTTAGAAAAGAAAAATATGTATTCAAAATCAACTGTAAAGCGGTCTTTTACACCCAAAGGAACACATCTTGGTTTATGCCAAATAATGACATTTCTCAAAATCCAACCTCTGTTTACCATTTCAAGAGCAAATAAAAACGGAATCATACAAAGACATTTCTTTTTATATGTATCACCGATATTTACCCAGCAAGTGCCGTCTTCTCTTAAAACTCTCTTTACACCGTCAAAAATATCGCATAAGTGGTTTATATAGTCTTTTGCTTCCGCTTCCGCACCTAATTCACCACTCCAACCGTCATTCCATTTTGCGGGGTTTGTTTGATAATCTCTTAAACCCCAATATGGCGGAGATGTTACGCACATATTAACGGAATTTTCGGGAAGTTCATTTAAAACATTTAAGGCACTTCCCTCATAAATCTTATTCAACAATAAGTCCATCAGTCCTCCCTTGTAATTCGCAAAGGAACAGGGCTTTTTGTAAATCTTTTTCAAACGATTTACTTCTCAAATTTTCCTCGGTTAAAATTTCTTCCAAATCCTCATAACTTTCACAACTTTCAAGTAATGAGAAAAAATGACCTAAAATTGCCTGTCCTTGTTCGTTTAGTCGTTCTTCCGATATGAATTTAAACAATTCTTCAATTTGTTCCTGTCCGATTTTTTCTTCTTTTTCGGGTGTTTCTTCTTTGAATTGCTTAAATGCAGGTTGATTTATCGGGTAAAAATCTTCTCTTATATCAAAATCATCTTCTTCAAGTCCGTATGTTTTGATAAAATATTCTTTTGTAAATTTGACCCCTGTTTCAGAAAGAATTTTATCTCTTTGAGCAAGAGTCAGATCAACATCTTCCGGTGCATATAATTCAAAATTCGGGACATCAACATTTGCACCGTAATTTATTTCATAAATCCATTGAATTAATTGGTTAATAACACTTTCAACAAGTTTTTTATCGGAATCTATAATATCTTGTCTAACTTCCATGTGCGTATTTGAAGCCGCATAACTGCCTTTTGCTCCGATTTCGGTTGTTAAAGTTTGTCCTAAAATCGCTTTGGATATTTCGGAGTTCATTTTGTCAATTAATTTTTCGTAAATATCAGCGGAAGATGTTTTGTTTGCTTCCTGTATTTCCACACTTGAATCATCAGGAATTACCGCTATGGCATCTTGTACCATTTCTTCCAACATATCCGCTAATGAATCAGTTTCGGCTTTTGTTGCTCCTCTTGGGTGTTTGCCGATTAAATGCGGCATTCCGTATTTTTCAGTAAACACAACCCAAAATTTCATGCCGCCTTTTTTGAAAGTAACAGACCAAAAAACTCTGCTTAATGTTCTTTCTCCGTATGGGTTATTATATGTAGGGTTATTTTGTGCCAATAAAAACTTTTTATCGGGTAATAATTCGCCATAATAATTTTCTTTTGTACGGAATTTTAAATTGTTATCATCATCAAAACAAAACCATTCTGGCGGTTTTGCAACAATTTTTTCGGGTAAAATTTTGCCGTTTTTATATCTTTTCCAAATTATCTCAAGCGGTTGAAAACCAAATTGGGTACAGTCTAAAATATCAGAAATCAATTTGCGAACATTTAATTTTTTCAAAAGATTTTCTATTTCTTCAATATTTTTGTCTTTGTCAAAACCTCTATTTATTTCCCAATCCAAAGACAAAACCCCCGCTTTTCTTGACTGTGTGCAAGCATAAACATGAGGATCACAAAGTAATTCCTTGTAAATTCTCATATCTTTACCCTGTTTTCTTAAAACAATATCGGGATCAGGGAGAATATTTGCCAATGAATAAAAGTTTAATGCTCGTTTTCGGGTTGCAATTTCATCAGTAATTTTTTTATTTAATTTTTTATTTTGTAGAATATTTTCTTGCATTAAGCACCTACATTCTTTTTGAATTTGCTTAATACATCTATCATTCCGACTTTATAAATGTTTTGGAGTACATCAATTTCAAAAATCTCCTGTTTATCAACAATTAATTTTGCGTATGTAACCGACATAGTGGTTTCATATTCTGCATTTTCATGAGGTTTGATTGTACCTAGCGGAAATTCTTTAAATGTTCCGATAATAAAAGCGGTAGCAGGAACTTCATTTATTCTGCCTGTTCCGCTATAAGTTTCTAATGAAGCACGAACTTGAATC
>CATLEG010000032.1 GCA_949915775.1 uncultured Candidatus Melainabacteria bacterium
GAAGATTTAGAGTTTATGTGGGATGTTGTTCAAGGAAAAAAAGTAATTAAATAGAGGTGCAAAATGATTGATTTTAAAAATTATGAAAGATTGACACAAAGAACAGAAACCGGCAAAGTCTTTGTTGACTTTATAGCAAGTCAAGCGGGAAGAATAAAGACAATAGACCGCCTTGCAAAACTTGAAGATATGATAGAACAAGGCAAACTTGTTGAGAAAATCGAGCATAAAACTTCAATGACAAATAGAGAGTGGTTGAATAACTTAAGTAATGAACAATTAGTTGAGTTTATATATGGCGAGTTGCCATATATAGCTCGCCAATATGCTCAAAGTTATACTGGTGTAATACAATGGCTCAATGAAGAGCATAAGGAGTGACTTATGGCAAATATAAAAGAAAGTAATATGTTAGTTCCCAAAGATTATATGAAACAAGTTTATTATGCTGAAAAAACAAATCACGGTTGGGATGTAATGAAAGGTTATTTACTGGCACACTATATGACTAGTTGGGGAATGAGATACATAGTTACGCTTGGCGATATAACTTCGTGCGTAGTAAGACACGTAGAATTTTATTCAACTGAT
Source organism: uncultured Candidatus Melainabacteria bacterium (assembly GCA_949915775.1). Classification (GTDB taxonomy): domain Bacteria; phylum Cyanobacteriota; class Vampirovibrionia; order Gastranaerophilales; family Gastranaerophilaceae; genus Stercorousia. The sequence continues at coordinate 592 of CATLEG010000032.1, forward strand.
AGAAGAGGTGCGTGGACAAGTATAGCTGACAAAGAAAATTTGAACAATGAAGAGGAGTAAATGAAAATATGACAATAGAAGAAATGTTAACAAATTTAAGTTTAATGAGTGCAAACACAAGCATTTTAGCTAATGACTTAGTAAACATTGAGGGAATAAATCAATCTAATAATAAATTTATCCCACTTGCAGAAATTACTAGGTTTATACAAGAAATGCGACATATATCAAGAGTAGATGAAGAAAGAGCAAAAACTGAAGAAAAATTTAAAACACCAGTTCAAAAATTCTTGTTTATTGAAGATGGCACTATTGATATTAATGAATTGAAAGAAAAACTTTATTATAGCAATCCAGAAATTAAGATTGTTGTTTACAGACAAGGGGCTAATCCACCAAGATTAGTTGATAATAAGGAGTGAGTTATGGAAGAGTTAGATTTGAGAGAACAACTAGAATTTGAAGTGTTAGGTGATATAAAACCAACAATTATAAACATTTTAGGTTTTTATAAAACAGATTGTCTTTATGATTGCACAGTACATTTAGTAGGAACGAGTTGTATTGAAGTGCCAGCATTTTATCCTTATCTAGTATATCGTGGTTGGTGTGCTGATGAAAAAGGCAAGGAAATCATAAAAGAATTATATAAGCAAAATCTTATAAAATTACATAAAGAAAAAAATTATGGGAGAAGTTATGAAAACAATAACAATAAAGCAAATAAATAAGATAAGTAATTATCTTACAAATATTTGGATGGCAGAGGATAACGATATTCCAAATAGAAGAGCAGTAGCAGTAAATGAAAGATATCTTAAAAAAGCACTAAATGAGATAACAAGCGATAAAGAAGAGCAAACAAAAATTTATAATGCTTGTAATCATATTAAACATATTTGGTGGTATGAAAGGAACGGAGCAATTTGTAAGAAATTTGAAAAGATAGGATACGAGATTTATTTTAATTGAGGGTATAAGCAATGAGTAAAGCAGTAATGGTAAGTATTCAACCATATTATGTGTTTTTGATAATCGCAAAATATATGGGGTGGAATATTCCACAAGATAAAAAAGTCGAGGTTAGAAAAGGCTTTCCACAAGATAAATGTTGGAATAAGAAAGTAAATATTTATTGTAGCAGAAGCAAGAAATCGTTTAATCGCATACCAAAGCAATATCAACCTTTAATGCGACCATTCTTAGGCAAAGTAATAGGCGAGTTTATTTGTGATTATATTGATGAAACATATCCAATAATATTTAATTCCCCAGATAAATATATATATTTAGGGGATTGGGTAAAAAATAAGGCAAATACTAAAAATACTTGTCTTTCACTAAAAGAACTATCTAATTATGGCAAAGGTAAACCGCTTTATACTTGGCACATATCAAACCTAAAAATCTATAACAAGCCAAAAGAGTTGAGCGAGTTTTGCATAATGAAAAAGTGTAATGCTTGTAAAAGTGGTTATGAAAGTAATGCTTGCATTTATGATAATAATTGCAAAGTACCAGTACCACTAACAAGACCTCCACAAAGTTGGTGCTATGTTGAGGAGTTGAGTAATGAGATTTGAGTATTATATATGTGTGGATACCATAGACTATGACAAATTAATAGAGTATTTTAAAGAGCATATAGCAAAAGATATAAAAAAAGATGCTAACTATATAGTTTTTATGGATAACTACCGAGATACTGAAATAGTGATGGCAGTATTTGAAAAAGTTTCAGAAGATAGAAACTATATAAGTGAGTACAAAATAATTGAAGCAATAAATATTGATAAATATTGGGACTTTGAACAAGGCTTCATGCCAGAGGAGTATTAATAATTCAAGTATTAAAAGGAGTAATAATTAATGTCAATTATAAGATACAAGCAAAACGAAATTGAATATTGCATCGCAACTGGAAGATTAATTAACACGAAGCTCACTAAAACTGACGATAATGCAAGGACTTCTTTTATGATTGCTTATCAATATAGCAGAGATGATTTTGATAATCTTGTAAGCGATAATATTAATTGTATTGCTTGGGGAAATTTAGCCGAGTTTATTAAATCGATTCCGTATAAAATACAAGTAATGGTTGTTGGAAAAATACATACATATATATGGGAAAATGAAGAAAAAGAACAATTAGTATGCGATTTTATTATTCCACAACCAAATATTAAACGAAAAAGAAACAAAAGCAATGGATTAGATGATTTGCCGATATAAGGAGATAAAGTTATGTCTTTTATTAAACATATTGATAAATGGGATAGAGTTATTGTATATGGGATAGGTAAAGTTAAAACAGATAAAAATGATTTAATTTGGACTATATCAGAGCCGAATAAATTTACACAAGAACGTAAAATAAAATTTAAAGCTTGTGGTGGCTATAAAGCATCGGACAAGCCTAAAGAAAATGGCGAAATTAGATGGCTAAAACAGAATTTAGATTTTTATGTAAATGACAATCATTATTATGCTGATTTAATAAAAAAATTGTCGTTAAATGATGTTGTCGAAGTATTTGGAGTTTTATACAAAAACAAATATATTTCAAGCAAGACTGGCAGAGAAAAAAATTATTATGAAGTAAAGTTGGAAAAGTTAGCTTTGCTTTATCATGCAGATGAAAGTTGTAACATTAACACTGATATTGAAGATATTGATAATGATTTTGAAGATGAATATTTTGATTAATTGGAGTATTTTAAATGAATAACAAAATAATTAAAGAAGTGGATAAAATTTTAAAAGAAAGGCGATTAATTGTTTTGGAAAGAACAAAAAATGCAAAAGAAGAATTATTATTTAATGAAGAATATGCACATTTAATTAAGAAAAGAAGATTAAATACCTTAGTTTTAAGTAGAGCATTTTCTGCAAATATAGACTGCACTGAATATGAAATATTAGACAAGAAGTTAAATAATGATATAAAAAACATTGAAGACAAATATTTAAAATGTAATGATTTTTATTTTTGTAAGATTTGTAGAGATACCGGGAAAATAAACGGAAAATATTGCCAATGTTTTATGAGCATTTATAAACAAATGCTGCATAATAAATCTGGTATTAATGATTTACCAATATTTAAATTTAAGGATAATACGATTCAAGAGATTAATTGTAAACAAGCTAATAGCTTAAATGTTTTATATAATTCTATGCAAAAATATTGTAAGTTCTTCCCAAATAATGATTTGAAAAATATTCTATTATGCGGTAAAGTTGGAGTTGGAAAATCTTGTTTGTTAAGTGCAATTTTAAATGAGTTGATTGAAAGAAGTATAGATGCTCAATATTTAACAGCGTATAAATTAAATTCATTGTTTTTTAAATATCATACAACTGATTTTAGAGAAAAGGAAGTTATAATGGAAAATTTAATCGAGTCCGATGTTTTAATAATTGATGATTTGGGAACTGAACCTATATTAAAAAATGTAACTATAGAATATTTAATAGTTTTATTAAATGAAAGAATTAACAAACATACAATTATTGCTACTAACTTATCTTTATCAGAGATTCAAGCAAAATACGGAGATAGAGTATTTTCAAGATTAATAAATAAACAAAAAGCTAGAATTATTTATATTGACGGTAATGATTTAAGATTAAATTCTAAATAATGGGAGAATATGAAAGAAATCATAGTAAAAAAACGAGATAAAATTTTTATTGATAAGGAAAAAAGCAGTTATCAAGCATTTAAAAAGATTATAAGTAAACAAAATCAAAAAATGAATATTCAATTATTAAAAGAAATATTCGGTAAGAAAAAAAATTTTTAAAAAGTTTTTCAAAAATCATACATATTAAAAAATTTGTATTTAAAATTAAAGAAAGGATGTAATTATGTTAGATAGGGCAATAAAGCAATGGGATAAAAATAGAGAATATATAAAAGAACAATTAAAAACAAGAATTGGTAATAAAGGTCATTTTAAAAATTATTTTGAGTTAGTTAAGTTTACAATGAAAAATATTATGAACCATAATGTAGATGACAAAAAATATGACATCAAACATATAACTCAAATAAATAACGGGGATTATAGCGGAACATTAATTTATATTATTCCCGAAGCAATATATGAGCCTGATATTTGGCAATATTTAGTAACTTTTGTTGATTATGGTTCTTGTAGTGGTGGGGACACATTGATTAAATTAAAAGAAGATTATAAATATGAAGATAGTATTAATGATTATATGATATTATGCAAAGATATAATTACTAATCTAAAACCTTTATACGAATCGCCTTACAACCCAATAAACTGAAAATGTGTTGAATTTGAAAAGGAGTAATTAAAGATGTCAAAAGCAAAAGAGATATATAAATGTCATAAATGTGGAGAAATTTTAACTGAAGATAATTGCAGGCCATGTAATAAAAGTTATACAAATATGTCCTTTATGTGCGTGTCATGTGAATCCGCAATGTTTGATGATTTAGCAAAAATTGAAGGAAGATATATAGCATTATTTCATATTTGTGCAATGTTAGATATTCCAATAAAACCTATTGTTTTGCAAGATGTTGACTTTGATAAAATTGAACAACCATTTATTACTTACCTAAATTTATTGCAAGAAAAAAAATTGAATACAAAGAAAGGTAAGTTACTCGGATTCAAAGATGGAATAACTGATTTAAGAGGTTTGTTTGGAAAATCATTAAGCCATAGCGATTTTGTAGCATGTATAGAAAATGAGAAAAAGAAAATTGCTGAAGAAGAAAAAAAGAAACAAAATCAAGGCGGAACAGATGAACAACGTGAAATGTGGGGAACAGGAATTTTATATAAACCACAGGATGCAAGAATTCCTATGTTAATGATGACAACGGAAGTTTATGATGATTTAGACCGTGTATATGATAATCGTACAAGTTCGTTTAAAGGACAAGACCTTACACCACAGCAACAATCTGTAATTATTCGTATTTGTAAAAAAGAGATTATTGCTGACCATTTAACTAGATATGGAGCAACTAAACAAGCAGCCGAAGTAGAAAAAAGTATAAGTTCTTTGCTTGGAGATGAAAATATGCGTCCCAAAGATAAGAAACCAGTTGAAGAACTGCGCCTTGATGCTTTGGTTTTAGCTTTGGAAGAAGCGGGGCTCATGGAGAACGGCGATTTACTTACTTATGATGAACTTATCAAGGTTTTACGAGATGAGTTTGTAAAATCAAAAAAATACAATTATTCTCTTGATGTTGCTGACCAAGTAATTTTAGACATTATCAATAGTATGAGATATAATGCAGACTTGCCATACATACAAGATTTGCCCGAAGAATTTGCGCCCGTTGACGAATACGGCGAATTTGAACCCGAAGAAACCGAGCGAGAAAAAGAGAACAAGCGGTTTTTAGGAATAACAAAAGTAAATATCGTTAAGAGCGATAAAGGAGAAAATTAAAATGAAGTTAATTGATGTTTTCAAATATGCGATAGGTGATAAAGTATATCTTTTACAATGGGCGAGTGATACCAAAATTTGCGAATGTTGTGGTCAAGAATATGACACTGAACCTGAACCAATAGGTGTTGTCAAGGGAGATATTGTAGCACGCAAATTTATTGAAGATACGGACAGCGAACATTGGGAGAGTAGCGGTGTATTTTACCGAGTGTGTACAGAAAGGCGGGATGGTAAACCTATTTGGTTTAGAAATGTTCGTCAAAGCGATTTGTTTGATACTAAAGAACAAGCAGAACAAGAGTTACGAAAATTACAAAATGAAAATTGACATTTACAATACAGATAAAGTTTACCAGATTATCTATGCTGACCCACCTTGGAAACAGTCAAAAGGCGGCAAAAAGTCCGTTAGAGCAAACAGTAGTGGAAAGCCGCTTGATTATCAAACTTGCACACTTGAAGAAATTTACGAGCATTTGAAAACCGCCGTAAGCCATACAGCCGATAACAGCATTTTGTTTTTATGGACGATAGACAAGTATTTGTTTGAAGCTCAACAAATGGCTGAACGGCTTGGTTACAAGTTACACGCACGAATGATTTGGAACAAGGTTACGGGAATACCTGCGGCGTTTACGATACGCTTCGGACACGAATATTTGCTTTATATGTACAAAGGCAAACTAACGCCCGTAGCAAAAGAAGAGCGTGGAAAGATACATAGTGTTTTTACGGAACAAGTCAAGCGACATTCTCAAAAACCGCAAGTTGCATACGATATTATTGAAAGACTTTACCCATTTTACAACCGCCTTGAAATGTACGCAAGAAACGAAAGACAGGGTTGGGATTGTTGGGGAAACGAAATATAGGAGTGTAATCAAATATGCCAGCATATAGAAGTGGAGAAAGCCGTACCCTTGTAAAGTCAACGGGTAAATGGGTAAAGAACAAAAAGGAAAGAGCGTTTGACTACGACAAAATCAATAAAAAGTCGTGGGCATTGCTCATATCGTTTTTTAGGTTCTATCCTGATTTTCTTCTTGATTTGTTGAGAGCAAAAAACGCCGAGTACGGCTTGGAACTTGTACAAAGAATAATGTTACGAGTGCAAGCGAGATACGGACTTACATATATAACGGGCTGTCGCGGACTGACAAAGACATTTATCACGGTTGCGGGTAAAATGATTGACGGCGTTTTGTTTCCCCGAATTAAGACAAGATATTATGCGCCGAGCCAAAAGCAGTCGGCTAAACTTGCTTCGCAAGCCTATGCTTCGATCGCTCAATGTTACCCGATTCTAGCTAGTTGTTGGAATGTCAACAATGACCGCGCGGAAATGTTTTATATGACTACACTGAATAATAGCGAGTTTGCTATGTATGCACCGCGTGGAGATAACTTTCACGAAGTTGTAGGCGAAGAAATAGCACAAGAGGGCGAGGGTGGTTTTGACTTTGATACTTTTGAAAGCGATATTACGAAAGGACACAGGCTTGTCCGCTCGGTAAATGGAAAAGAAGATAGAACTTGCATACAGTTAAAGCAAAACTACATATCAAACGCTTCATCACGAATAAATAAGGCTTTTTCGGTTTATCGAGCAGCAGCATTGGAAGCAATGATAAAAGGCGATAAGTACGAGGGCTGTTGTATGGACGTTTCATGGAAAACCGCACTATTATGCAACTTACGCTCAATCGCTTACTATAAGAAAGAGAAAAAAACAACTTCTCCAGAAGTATGGGCAAAAGAAATGGAAGTCAAATATGGTGGTTCTTCCGAAAATCCAATGATAGAAGATGAGACTTTGTCAAAAAGTCGTAAATTGGTTTGTATGGAAGATTGTCATTGTGGCGACTTGAATGCCATATATATTGTTTCTTACGATGTTGCAGATGAAGATGGTGCAAAAAATGCAAAATGTGGTTTATCTGTAGTTAAGTTAACTGAATTTACAGAAAAAGCAAAACGTGATAAATATAAGGCACAAGTTGTTTATGTAGATAGTTTTTCTCCACCTAAGACTGCTTATGGACATGCGCAAAAACTAAAAGCTATTTGGCGTAATTTTTGTATGGAAGGAGGACAAACTACTTATTTAGTTATTGATGCTCAAGGTGGACATGGTAAGCCAATAATTGAAGAACTTATGAAACCAACTAGTGATGGAAGTCGTCCACTTGCTTGTGTGGATGGTTATCATTCAGAATTAGAACAAAAAAATGCTTTAAAAGTTATTTATCCAATGAAAGCTGGAACAAAAGGAACAACGAATCCAGAAGGGGATATGATTGAATATGCTCAACTAGAGTTTGAACAAGGAAATATTGAATTACTTATGCCAAGAATTTTAGATGGAATTGAGCAATATAAGTTAAAACATAATATAAAAGATAATTTAGCCGATGCACAAATTGTAATACCATATAAAAAAACTGAAGAACTTTGTGGACAAATTAAAAATTTACAGAAAATTGTAAGTGGAACGACAACTAAAGAAAAACGCAAGTCAAAATCAGTACAACGTGATATTTGGAGTTCGTTAAAATATGCTTTGAGAATTAAGTGGCGATTAGAGCAAGACCTTTTACTTGAGAATAATCAAAAGAAAAATAGTTGGGATGCAGTAAAAGAAAATTGTAATATTGGATATTTTAATTCTTCTATTTCGCAATCTATTCAAAACAATTCAAGAGCAAGATTAATACAATTAAGAAGGAGATAAATAAAATGCTTAAACAAAAACCATATTATCTTTATGCAGGACTTTTATATAAAATTGAAAGCACATTACCGAACTTTAAATATACTTTATGCAACAACAATATATACGCTTTGATTTATACTGACAAAGAATTAAAGAATCCATATTGCCGTGTAGAGGAAACTGTTAAATTGTTGCCAGAGGAAAGACAATGGCTTTTAGAAACAAAAATAAAAATAAATGTAGAAGCCATGCAAGATAATAATGCTGAATATATTGATATTTTAGATAATTTTTGTACTTCATTGGAACAAGAATTGAAAAAAGAAAGTCAAAAAAAATAATAAAAGATTTAAATAAAAAGGATAAAAATGAAAACATTAAGAGAATTAATATCTTTACAAGATATGTCATTTGGTAAAATGAGCGATTTAGAAATTATATATGAATGGTTTGTAAGGAATAATAAAGAACAAGAAGGTTTAGATTTGATACCTAGATTAGCAAAGAGTCAAGCAGAAAAAATTCAAAATAAATATGCCTATGCTAAATCTTGGATACCAATGTTGCCTGATTTATATTATATTATAAAAAATAAAGAAATTGCTAGCCATCTAAATAGATTGCAACAATGTTGTTGTTTGGATTATCCACTTGATAAAGATAAAAAAGAATTAGAATGGTCAAAAGAAAACATTCATAATAAAATAAAAGTTCCCAAATTGTTTTTCCGTCCTACGATTGATTATTTGAAAAAGTACGGAATTGAATTTTTAGAATAAGGAGATAAATTTATGTTAATGGTAATTTGTATTTTAATTTTAATATTAGCCATAGGTATTACATTATGGATAAGATATTCTGCTAATATGAGTGAAGAAGGTGTAATGTTTTTTGGAGTGTTAGATTTTTTAATATATGGTGTATTTATAGGTTGCTTAATTACTATATTATGTTTTATGCCAAAAATAGCAACAGAACATACTTATGATACAAGAATTGAAATTGTACAAGAAACTAATATGCAATTAGAAGAACAGATTTGTTCAGCAGTAGAAAAGTATTTAGAACACGAAGAAAATGTTTATGACAAGCTTGATATAACTACTGCAATAGGTTTATTTAGTGTTTATCCGAACCTTAAAAGTAATGAATTAGTAAAACAATTAGTGGATACATATAAGGCAAATGCTGAAGAAATCAAAGGACTTAAACTTGAAAAAATAAATTTGGCAATTTATAAATTTCTTGTTTATTTTGGACATTGAAAATAAATATTAATTTGAGGAGAGAGGAATATGATAAATATAAGCAAAGAACTAGAAGAAACAAAAACTGAAATGCTACATATTATTGAAAAGGCAATACAAGATATAAAAGATAAGCCAGAGCTAATAATTGATTGTATAGAAGAAAAAATTTATTTTTCAACAAAAATGCAAATGTTACAACTGAAAAAATTAACTTTAGAATTAGTAACTTATAAAGTAGTTGAAAACAATTTTAAAACTAAGTGAGGTAAAAAATGAAACCATTGACTATTGAAGAATTGAAAAACCTTAAAGTAGGCGAATGGGTGTGGTTGACAGATGAAACTGGACATTTAGGTCATTATGTAGCAAAGGCAGATGTTTTTATAAAAGAAGACGATAAAACATTTAATTTTGATAGTTTATCAGGTTCATGGACTAGGTCATATTCGCTTTATGGTAAATCTTGGCTAACTTATAAAAACAAAGAGCAGGCAGAATGTAAAGGCGAGTTGATTGAGTTGCCTAGAATAATACACCCAAATAAATTAGAATGGTTTGTGCAATATCAATACCAGAGCGGAGTAATTGATTTTGAAATATTTTATTCTTTGGAGAAAGCAGAGCAAAAACTGAAGGAGTTGAGAAATATAGATGGCTGATTTTATAGTAGATACAAGGAATCAAAAAGATGATTTTGTAATTAAAAGTCTTGCTAAATTAGGTTATACTTGTGATAGACTACAATTATATTATGGAGATATTGCACGAAAAGATAATATACTTAATTCCATTGATTTAAAGAGCAGCAGTGGTGGATTAATTGAACTTGCAAAAAATATACTTTCAAAAGACCATGAACGTATAAAAAGAGAAATTAAAAAGTGTATTGCTTATAGAGGTAAATTAACTTTTTTATGTTTTGAGCCGGGAATCACTTGTATAGATGATATAGCTAATTGGGAAATACCGACATTTAAAAGTAATCAATACATTACAAGTTATTATTCAAAAAGAACAAATGAAAAAATATCTAAAATTTTAATTAATCAAGAGTTCGCAAAAAGAGTAAAAAAAAATAAAATTATACTTAAAGGAACTTATGAACAAGGTTTACAAGATTTTATTGATAAATATACTTATGTAAAATCGGAACTTGTGCATAAAAAAGGCGAGTTGAAGACAAAGATTAATCCTAAAACATTAATGAAAGCGATTAGAACAATGAGTGAGCCTAATCACTATGGCGAAGGAGTAACAATAAACTTTGATTTTACGGACTTAGCCAGCTGTGGGCTGAAAATATTGCACATATTAGACAAATAGTGGCTATATAAGGCAAAAAAAGAGGCTTTTTTAAATTTTTTTTAAAAAGTTTTTTCAAAAATCATACATTTTTTTAAATTCATAGATAAGATGAAAGTAACAAGAAAAAGAGCAAATTTTTTGAAAAAAGTGGTTTAAAATGGCAACGAAGAAAACAAGTGTAAATCAAACAAATACGACTGAAAAAATGTCGTCATATTCTAAGATAACTGAACGATTGAATAACATAGTTAGTACATATAGCGGCTTACCAATGAGTTCAATTTATAGTGCATTTGATAGAGCAGTAAGTAGCTCTTGGAATAATTTACCATCAGTACAAAATTCTCGTGTAAAATCCATTTCTCCTTTACCCGCAAATATTACAAAAGAAGAGTTAGGAGAATTTTTAAGGAATCCGCAAAATTCCGAACTTTCTTTACAACAAGTTAGTGAAGGTTTAAAGTGGACAGCATATCCGTTTTATAAAATTATAAAATCCTATCAGGATATTCCAACCTACAAGAATTATATAATTCCAAAATATCTTGATGAAAATACTCTAGAATCTGAGAGTTTTAAAAGGGAGTTTAGACTTGTAGAAAAAATACGTGAAAACTTTAATATTCCTGAAATAGGACATAAAGTTGTTGGACAAGCATTAACTCAAGGTAAAGTGTTTTATATTATGAGGTCGGATATTGATAAATCGCATAATAAAGTCAATACAATATTTTTTCAAGAGTTACCAAAGGCATGGAGTACAATTATTGGATACAACAATATTTCAAAATATACCATTTCGTTTAATATGATGTATTTTATGCAACAAGGAACAGATTATAGACAATTTGGAGACTTATTTGTACCTTATATAAATGACTTTTATAACTGGTGGGAAAATAAGAAAGCAAAAAGAAAGGAAAAATACGTATATGCGTCATACAACAATGAAAAAATAGAAGGACAAAGAGATGTATGGGAGCAAAATGGAACTTGGTTTTATTATGTATCCTTACCTATTGATAGAGTTTGGACTTTTGAGATAGACGATACTACTCCTATTGTTGCAAGTCCATTATCTGGATTGCTGCAAACATTCTCGCAACAAGCAGATTATGAAGCAGCACAACTATCTTTAATACTTAATCCATTAATTAAGATATTCACAGGCGAAATACCATACTATCAAAGTAATAATGCAAAAGATGACGATGGTTTTAGACTTTCACTTGGTATGATGAAATATTTTGTTAATTTATTTTATGAATTAATGAGAGCTAATCAAACCGCAGGTGCAGGCTTATATGCCGCACCATTAGAAAATATTAAATCACATGATTTTCAAGAAGCTGCGGGTGCAAATGATATAAATCAAAAGTTTTCTATTTATTCAGGCTCAAAAAGCGGTACAAATGGTATTATTCCTTTAACTGAACGTCCAACAGAAGAGTCTGTTAAGGCATCACAAAAACTTGAATCAAAATATCCACAATGTATTTATCGTACTTTAGAAAAAATGCTAGATAATTTACTAGATAATTTAAACCTAAATTATTCATGGAAAACACATGTGTTTGGGGATATTTATTCAGATGAATTAACAAGGTCAAATGCTTTAAAACAACTTGATAAAGGAGATATAGCATCTTGGTTTGTACTTTGTGCCTTAGATAATATATCTTTATTGGATAAGTTAGTAATGAGTAAGTTGGTGAAATTAAGTGGGTTACTTGAATTACAGATACCTCCTCAAACAGCATATACACAGAGTAGTAAATCACAACAAAAGAGTGATACAGGAGGAGCACCTAGTAAAGATAAAACACAAGTTGAAGAAACTAAAATTGAAAAGCAAGTTGAGGTAACAGAAGAATGAAAAACAACGTACCGCAATTTTCAAAAACAATACCATTGTCTAAAACATCCGCCCGTCTTTTTATAAAAAAACCACTTGAAGAATTGGCAAAAGAGTGTAGAGAACGGGGCAATAGATTAGAAGTTATGAACGGCAAAGTCTATGAAGTTGAAAGAAGATTTTTAGGAGAAGTTGAAAACTGAATATTTACCTTTCTAAAAACGGTTAGAAAGTAGAGCCAAACGGGGCTATGAACAGAGTTTTAATAACTTTGTTTATAGCCCTTTTTTTATTGAAATTTAAGGAGAAAAGTAATGAAAAAAAGAGATTATTACAACTACAAAAACAGTAAATTTGCATCATTGCGTGAGCCAATGCGAAAGGTTATGACTGCTTATGGTGAAGCTGAAAGACATTTTGCATTGATTAAAGAAATTACTTGGGCAGAGTTCGGCATGAAATCACTAACAAACTATATTCACGCTTTGGAACATATTCAACCAGATGCCGTTGATACATTCAAATCCATTATGGCGGAAATCGGTCTTATAGTTGATTATCCAACAATAAGCGAATTGATAGAAGATTTTCCTGATTTAGACAAAGTATTTGAAGTATGTGTTGGAATTATCGATGAGACCGACGAAGCGTTGCGTAATTTCATTTTCTTTATCGACGGACAACACAGAGAATTTTCAGCACTTGCAAGGAAAATGGAAAACTTACAAATGCAAAATAGTGCAGAGCGTTCTTTCTTGCTCGAAGCGTGGGCAATGTGGGACAACAAACCGTCTTACACTTCGTTTGATAATTGGGTATCTCACCACGCCCCTTACATGAAAGAAGAAGAGGAGAGTGATAACTAATGAGTAAATTCAAAACAGTTTCAAGCGCAAATCCCGCTCGCAGAGTATTTGCGGATGGATTGCTTAAAGTCAATAGCGTAGATGAAAATAAAAATTATAAAGTTTCATTAATGCTGATAAGTGAAGGACGTAATCGTAATGGATGGGTATATGAAGGACTTGCAAACAGCCTTATGCAATTTGTTAATATTCCATTACTTTATAGTGTAATTGATGGAAAAATTGCAAATTCTCACGATTTTGAATTGAAAAAAGATAAGAACGGAGAAACGTATGCAAGTTTTATCGGTGCGGAGAGTGAGCATATAGCGGGGTGGATTGCAGATAAGCTGCCGAATGGCGAATTTAATGCTTATATAACAAATATTGACGGAAAAGAATGGGTGTGCATTAAAGAAGCATTATTACCAGCTTATTATAACAAAGAGTTTATTGACGAACTTGAAAAAAACAATGGACAAATGAGTGTATCGATTGAAACACTAGTCTATAAAAATCGAATTGTGGGGGACACGGAGTATGAAGAAGAATGGAAATGTGTAGGCGTAACAATTTTAGGTCGTGGCGTAGCCCCCGCAGTTGCAGGTGCAAATATTAGAAAGTTATCTGCTTATAGAGAAGAAGTAGAAAAAATAAAATTAAGAGTTGCTTCTTACTATGAGCATAAAACCCAAATAAATGAGCCGCAAACTCAAAACAAACAAAATAATAACAAAGGAGTAGTAAAACAAATGGCAAAGAAAACATTACACATTGAAGATTTGCATAGTAAGTTTCCTGATTATAAGGTACTTGGTGTCAAAGGTCAAACAGTAGCATTGCTAAATGAAAAAGGTCGTTGTTGTTCCTATACATTTGGTGAAAATGAAGAAACAATTATACCTGAAAGAGTCGTAGAAATTGCAGTTAATGCAGTTTTTAACGATGGAGATAATGCTGTTGAAGTATCAGTAGAACAACTAGTAGGCAGTGTACAGGCGCAATTAAATGCTACTAAAGAGGCTTTGGATAAAAAGACAACTGAAGCCGCAGAACTTACTGCAAAAATTAATGCAATGAAAGAAGCAGAAAAATTGCGCAGAAAAAAAGTAGTTGAAAAAGCTATCAAAGACAGAATTAAGTATTTGAAAGAAACTAGTGGTTATGATATTGATGACAAAATTTGTGACGATATGCTTACAAACGAAAAACTTGAAGAATACGCAATTATTGAGGAAAATGGCACTTTTTGTGGCGATACAAAAGCAGTAGACTTAGTTAGTGCAAGATGTATGGACATAGTCTGCGAAGAAAATTTAAAAAGAAAAAATTCCGCAAAGATATTATCTCCATTATTTGAGAACAAATATGATGAGACTGAAAATGAGGGTGGAGTTTATGATTTTTTAAAAAAATACGATAAATAAAGGAGATTAAATTATGGCTTATATAAAGAATACAGCATTTGAAGTATATGTTACCAATAGTAAGCGTAACGATACTCAAAATATAACAGGTAAGTTTGGTTCATTTAGTGGTCAAACATTTACACCAGATGTATGTTCAGCAGGATTTTTATGCGTGCAAAATTCACTTTTACCTAATGAAGGTTATGAAAACGTAGTAACACGTGGTGGAGCAGGTACAAATGGTTTTGTTGAAGCAACTGGTATTACAAACGGAAATAGTTGGTATATGGTTACTGCTACAAGTGGTAATGCCGTTGGATTAACAGGAGACCATACAGGAATTTATGCTTGCAATACTTATGATGTAGCAAGAGCAACATTGGGTAATTTAGCAATTAATATTCCGGGTAAAACACTAGGTTTGTCAGTACCAGCAGATGAAAGAAGTGATTTTACTGAACTAATTGTTGGCGAACAATATAATTGGGGTGCAGGTAACTTTTCTACTAAACCTACTACAGATTTGTTATATTGCACTATTGCAAATGGACTTTTAGTTGCGCAAGCAGCAGCACCAACTGATGGAAGTGTTTATTTCCAAGTAATGAAATTAGATGGTCGCTTTACTGAAGGTGCTTTTGATGCTGGCGAAAAATATACATTGCGTTGCTTAAGAAGTAAAGCAACCGCATAAAGGAGGATAAATAAATGATTAACGCAGCGAAATTAAATAGTATATCAGATGATTTATTTAAGTATAAATCAGCAAATACACAAGACAAGGTAATCAAAGTATGTTCTGCTGATGGTAAGAATGTGTTGAACTTAGACCGTGATGACATTATTGTCAATGGTAGATATGCAACACTTGAACATTTCGGCAAAATTGCCAATATGGATAAAGATGCTCCAATTAAATTCAATTCTACTTTGAAGCACTATGGAAATTATCAAAAAAAAGTTATGCAAAATACAGTTTTGTATTGTGCAGCACTTGCTAATAAAGCAGTTGGTTTAGAGCCTTATACAAACATTAATGATGTAGCAAACGATGTTAATTTATATCGTAATCCTATTTTTTGGCACGCATTGGCATACATTTCTCAAGAAGTAATTACGCCTTTGTTCCCAGCTGTAATTCCTGCAGCAACCGAAAGATTGGTAAATTGGAATAGAGCAAGACTTGGTGAAACTAAACTTGTTAGCATTAAAAGTAATGATTTCTTCTTATTTGATGATGATAGTTGGGGAAGCGTGTCAAGCAAGCCATATCAATATTTGTATAAAGATATGATTGCACTTACACCAAAGCCTTATACTGCCAAAACAAAAATTAAATGGTATCAAGATATTATTGACGGAGAAGCTGGAGAATATTATGCAGCATTTATGCGTGGAGCATATAACAAAATGTATGCAATTATGCTTGCAAAATTTAATAAAGCAATGGCTAATGAAAAATACATACCAGCAGAGAATAAATGGGATTCATTTACTCCACAAAACTGGACAGATGCTATTATGGCTGCTGAAGCACTTAATGGTGTTCCTAGAAATCAACTTGCAGCTATGGGGTCTCTATCTGCTTTAAGTAAAATTCTTCCTACAGTTGGAACTCCAGCAGTTGCAGCAGGTATTCAAGGACAAATAGGTGTTGAATGGGTTCGTAATGGTTTCCTAGCAAATGTATTTGGAGTTGACTTAATTGAAACAGGTCTTGCAGTAGTTCCAGGAACTCAAAACTATAAACCTAAATATATTGGGTTGTCTGATAATGGTCAAGATAAAATATTTATCTTCGCAAAGAATGGTTACAGTTTGATGGAAGGTGCGATTGCAGAAGGCTCTCCAATCACTATTACTTTTACGCCAGAAGAAACAGCAGATATGACTATTGATATTTCTGAAACGATTATTTTTGATATTCAACCTGCTTTTTCTCAAAAAGTTATGGAAATTTCAGTGGATTAAAATATTAGGTAACCTATGAAACATCTGTTTCATAGGTAAGCCTAAAAAATGACAAATAAAACAGATAAAGGAGTAAAAAATGTCAGAAGAAATTAAAAATAATGCAGAAGAAAAAGTTGATGAAATAATAACAACTAATAAACGCGGAAGAAAGCCTGTAGATAAAAAAGAATTTTCTACTGAAGACATTCAGTCTGTACTACAAACACCTGAAGCACAGGCAATTATGCAAGATATGGTTGCTAAACTATTTTCTAATACTCAACAACAAACAATAATTAAAGTTGAAAAACCCGAAGAGGATATGGTTACATTGTTATATATGGGAATAGTCGCAGAAGGGTCTATGGTATCTTTAGGTGATAAACTTGGAGAAATTGCTGGTAGAGGTGGAGTTAGAAAATTTCCAAAAAGTTTATTTTTAGAAAATATGAATACAGCTGTAATTAAAAGACTTAAAGATAGAAGGCTAGTAGTAATAGATGGCTTAAGCGATAATGAAAAAGAGCGTTTTGGGGTTAATTATACTGATGGAGAATTGGTCGGTAAAGATGTTTATTATAAATTACTTGATTGGGACTCTAGTAAAGTAATTGAAATATTTAGAAACGCTTGTATGAAACATAAACAACTTATAGCATCATTATATGCAGAGGCATATAACAAAGGCGATAATAGAATAAATCTACCATTAATTAAAAAATTAAATAAAGTATCGAAAGAATACGATGCTGATGGTATGTTTACCGCAATTCAAAAAGATATGGCTAAAGTTGAGGGTGATGAATAATCACAAAAGAGGTAAAGCAAATGGACTTAGATAAAGTAATTAAAGATTTTGAAGAACAATATTCGAATAATGAGTCTGAATCGAAAGAAACAAAAGATGCTGGACAAATTATTGAAGCAAATACTAATCCATTAAATATTATACAAAACACGGTTTTATCCATAGACGGGGTTGTAGATAAAGTTCAACAAAAGATTTTAGATGAAGCAAGTGAAAAAATCAATTCAGCTAAAATTCTTGAAAAGCACGCAGAAAGTATTGCAAAAATAACAGATAAAGCAATGGAAGTAGACACAGAGCGTGTATCGTTATCAGTCCAAGAAAAAGAAGCGGATAATAAAGTTCGCAAACAAGAAATAAGAAACAAACTTATCGTATTAAATGCAGAAGCAAAAAGACTTGAAAAAGAGCAAAAACAAATCAATAAAGAACAAAAAGCAGAACATACAGCGCGCAATAAAGCAGCGAAATGGGACATGTATAAGGATAAACTTGAAAAGATGAAATATACTTATGTACCAAATGTATTTGTTTTATCAATGTTATTGTTTTTTGATGGTATTAGAAGCTTTTTTGATGGATTAGGAACAGTGTCTACTTCAATAGTTAAAGCGATGAAATGGGTATTGTTATTTGGAGCAATTTGTATTGTTTTATTTTCAATTCCTGTAACTCGTGAATGGATAGTAAATTTATTAGGAGGTAACTAAAAATGTTAAAAGTAAACGAAGAAAAGATTTTGCAAGATATTGATATTTTACGCAATAAAAAATCAGAAAACCTTGCGAAAATCGAGGCTGACGTAAAAACAGTTGCAATAAGCAGAAACTATGATGAAGATAAAATGGCTAAACTTATTGCTTATGCACAAGAACTAGAAGGTAATGGTTTATCTAATGAAGATAACGCAAAACTTGTAATTCTTGAAAACTATATTGAAGAAGTAACAGAGCAACCTATTGATGAAGTAGTTACTGATTCAGTTGTTGCTGAAATTACAAACTTATAAGGAGGTATAAGTTAATGGAAGTTGAGAAAATAGTAATGATTGTATATTTTGTTTTATTATCTATTGCTATGGCAGTAAGTATTATTACGACAATTATACAATTAAAAAAGAAAAAATCTAACGGAGAGTTAGTGAATGCCGATGAAGCATTTGAAATGATTGCAGGTAATGTGATTGAGTTTGTTAAAAATGCCGAAGGTGCATTTGCATCTGTAAAAAATGGTGGAGCTTTAAAATTGAAAGACGTTTTAAATGACACTAAAGAATTGTGCGAAAATGCGGGTATATCTTTTAATAAAGGATATTGGACAGAATTTATTGCTAAAGCTGTTGAATTGATTAATATTGATAGAAAACCTAAAGAAGTAACAGAAGTTAAAAATTAATTTAAAACACCTATGATAGAAGGAATTTTAACCTTCTATCAATAAAGGTGGAAAGGAAGTAAAATATGTCAACACCAATTTTAAAAGTAATAAGCGAATATTGCAATATTTATGTTGATGATATAAATTTAGAAAAACTTGCTGTAGAAGATATGCCTTTATATGCAAGACGTATATGGGGGTATTTTAAGGTCAGTATACCAAAATTTAATTTGCCAGCTACAATGCCAATTTATCTTATGGGAACACCTGAAAATCCAAAATTAAAAGAACCTATTTTTGGTAGCACGCAATATGTTGCAAAACAAGATGAAACGCAAAATATTATTTTGGAGTTAGGCGAAAGTGGTAAAGGATATGAATTATTTTGCTGTAGAATAAGAACATTTGATGATTTTGGTAATGTAATAATGATACCAACTTATATTGCAGAATACGATAAAGAAAACGGAACTGTTACATTTAAGGCTTCAGTGGAGAATCCTATACTGAAAGGTACGATTTTTGATCTGGATTTTTATACTGATGGTTATTTTAAAGAAGACTTAACATCAGAAGAAATGAATATTTTAGGACTATGTTTTCAAATTGTATGGCAAACGCGATTTATGAATGATTGGTTATCTAATGTAAGTAAAGTAGAAGATAAATCTTTTTATGAACAAAATCGAGCAAATAAAATAAGAGCAGATAATGAACGATTGCAAGTATTAAAAGTTAATTTAGCAGAAGCTATGAGAGCTTATGAACGCAATTTAGCATATAGAAATAAATTCCCTATTTCGGGATTAATATAAACAAAAAAGGAGAAAAGAAAAAATGAGCAACAAACCTTTTAAAATTACGGAAGAAATAATTATTAAATCAAATGACTACATACCACTTGCTGACAAAATCGCAATGGCTAAGATTATTGCAGAAGAGTGTATTAAACCAGTTGAAATTGGCGTACAAAAAATTCAGTCAGATGAGTTTTTAACATTACCGCAGTTATGGGAAGAAAATATTCTTCTGAAACAAATATATTTAATGAAGTTTCTATTAGAAAATTATTTAAACATAAATGTAAGTGAAAATTTTAATAGTCAAGAATATGACAAATATGCAAAAGACCATGTAATTAATCAGTTAGAAAGATTTAAATATGAGAATACTGAATATAGGAACAAAGTCTATGATTTGCTTACGGATTTTAAAGAATTTAAAAAATATTTAGAGATAGAGATTTACAATTTAAAATCAAACAAAAATAATGGGCTTGAAAGATTTTTTGCAGGTATTACAATTCTTAGTAATCCAGAAAACATAAAAAAGATGGTAAATGAATTGGGCGCTCTTTCCGAACAAATTCAACACAAACAAAAGAAAACTAAGATAGAAACAGCTAAAAAACAAAATCAAGTTAGTAATACACAAACAAAAGAATTTGTGAATAATAAGGATTAAAACTATGGCACATATTGACTCAAAATATTATCCATATTTTAAAATTCAAGAAGGCTTTTCTACACATGTGGAGTTAGATTATATTCCTAGAAAAGTAATGGATTATCTATTAGACATGCCGATAGGCGAATATCAACCAAAAGATGATAATTCCTATCCACGTTGTAGGTTTTGGAAATATCTTTTGTATGACGGCGTAAGACCTTTAGATAATCCCTTGCCGACTCCAAAACAAAAAAAAGATGT
>CATLEG010000033.1 GCA_949915775.1 uncultured Candidatus Melainabacteria bacterium
TAATGTTCCCTCTCCTGTGGGGGAGGGCTAGGGAGGGGGCTAGTTTGAGATTCTTCGCTACTCGTAATGACGCTTTAAAATTATACCAACACCTGATGGGAGAGTGCCTTTGGCACCTCAGAATGACGAATTGAGATGCTGAATCAAGTTCAGCATGACGAAAAACTGCAAGTCCTTGGACTACGCCACGCTTAACTTCTACCAACGCATTATAAACAACACCAAGAACTAGTGGGAAGGTGTTTTTGACACTGCGCATAACACCCTCTCCCGAATTCTTACAACTCGCAAGCTCGTTGAGAATTCTACCCTCCCCCAAGGGAGGGAAAATATCGCCAAACACATCATTAACTCGCCAAAGCCTTTGGCCTAGGCCGCTAACTTCTTCCAACACATAATAAACTTCACCAAACTCTTCCGGCGTTAATATATCCAATGTTTCATAAAAATTTCCAAAGCCTAGTGGTAAAGTGCCTTCGGCACTGCACGTGACTTCTACCAGTACATTATAAACAACACCAAGACCTAAATGGAAAGTGTCTTCGACACTGCCCCCCCCCCGACGGGATTTTTTACCAATTTTTTCAACTCTTTTAGCTCACTCAAAAATCTCTTCATATATTTAGTTTAACATATTTTAGCAATATTTCAAGCTTCGTATTTAATTTTTAAAAACATTTGAAATAGATTTTTTATAATCAGGTCTTAATATACCTTTTTCAGTAATAATACCGGTAATAAGTTCATGCGGTGTCACATCAAATCCCGGATTTATAACATTAACCTCAGGGGCACAAATAATTTTTCCGTTAATATGTGTTACTTCCTCATGTGAACGTTCTTCAATAACAATTTCATCTCCGGTTTTTATACTTGTATCAATTGTAGATAACGGAGCCGCCACATAGAATGGTATATTATGATATTTAGCAGCAATTGCTACTGTGTATGTTCCGATTTTATTTGCAGCATCACCATTTGCCGCAATTCTATCAGCCCCTACGACTACCATATCAATCATTCCTTTTTTCATAAAATACGAACACATACCATCTGTAATCAAAGTTGTTGGTATACCATCCATAGTTAATTCAAATGTAGTAATTCTCGCTCCTTGTTGTCTTGGACGTGTTTCATCAGCAAAAACTTGTATAGTAGGGTCATTTGCAAAAGCGGAACGTACAACACCAAGAGCAGTTCCATATCCCACAGTAGCTAGCCCGCCAG
The DNA here is from genome assembly GCA_949915775.1 of uncultured Candidatus Melainabacteria bacterium. Taxonomy (GTDB): domain Bacteria; phylum Cyanobacteriota; class Vampirovibrionia; order Gastranaerophilales; family Gastranaerophilaceae; genus Stercorousia. The sequence goes on from CATLEG010000033.1 coordinate 1,228, forward strand.
CATTACAATGAGTTAAAATAACAGCGCCTTTTGGTACAACTTCTGCACCATAATCACCTATTTTTTTATTTATTGCAATATCTTCATTTTCAAGTTTTATTCCGTTTTGTTTTAATTCCTCAACAATACCTGAAATATCAGATTTTGAATTTTTAATAACATTTTTTTGTTTTTCTACAGCCCACATAAGATTAACGGCAGTTGGGCGGGAAGTTGCCATATAATCAGCTTTTTCGAGAAGTTTTTTAACAAATTCATCACGATTTAAATTTTCTTTAGCCAATTCTTGTGCATACAAAACAACTCCATGTGCTCCAGCAACACCAATAGCTGGTGCTCCTCTGACAATCATTGTTTTAATCGCATCAAACATTTCTTGTCCGCCTGTTATATTTACATATTTAAATTCATAAGGAAGAACTGTTTGATCAACCATTTTTGAATAATTATCTACCCACTCTATTGTTTTTATTTTTGAATGAAACTCTGCCATAATTTTTCTCCTTATTCAATAATACCTGAAATATAAAATATAGCAAATCTTATACAGATTTTATTAACTTAATAAAATCCATTATGTAAACAAATGTAACAAAAGTCCTCCTTTGTGAAATTCACATTTTCCAAAATACTTTATATAAACAAGAGAGCAAAACATAAGGAGAGACGAGATGACTTTTTTAGCAATTGACGCACAGAAAAATTTATTCACACTGCAAAAAAGCCAGTTACAGTTTGAACAAACTCTGGTCATGGGCAGAGTAAATTATTACACAAAACTTATGGGCGAAAGAGCTCAAGTTTTAGAAGATCAAGAGATTGATTGTGATGATGATCCGGAATACGTAGAACTTCAAAGAATGGAAGCGTATTTTGAAACAAGACAGGATTCACTCGATTCACAAATTAGTATTATTGATAACGAAATATCCAGTTTGAAGAACCTTGTTAATAACAACATCAAATCTTCTTGCGGCTTGAACCTTATAGGCGGGTAATAATTGATGTCAGGAAGTTCAGATGTCAAGCTATTATCCGAAATAAGCTTACCTTCCGAGCTTCCTGCTGCCTTCTGATAACTCAACGGTATTCAACATCAAAGACGCTATCGTCATCGGGCCTACACCACCCGGAACAGGCGAAATATATGATGCGGATTCAAAAACTTCATCAAACTCAACATCACCGCGGACTTTACCAGATTCATCTTTAAAAATACCTACATCAACAATAACACAATTTGATTTTATAATATTTTTTTCCCCTACAATTTTTTTACCTACTGCTGAAATTAAAATATCAGCAGTTTTTATTATGTTATCAAGATTTTTTGTATGACTATGACACATTGTAACAGTAGCATTTCGATTTAACAACATTTGTGCTACAGGTTTGCCAACCAGATTTGAACGACCTAAAACTACAACATGCTTACCTTCAATTTCAATGTTATACTCATCTAAAAGCAATAAAATCCCTTTTGGAGTACAAGGATAAACATAAGGTTTTTCACCTAAAAATAATTTACCGCTATTATATGAGGTTAAACCATCTACATCTTTTTCGGGCAAAATCGTTTCTATAACTTTAAATTTATCAACATGTACCGGCAAAGGCAACTGAACAAGAATTGCAGTAATATCTTTATCAGAATTTAATTCTTCAATTTTTTTGATAATTACATCTTCAGAAATGTTAGAAGGGTATTCAATAATTATAGAATTTATGCCTAATTTTTCTGCTGTTTTTTTCTTATTACGGACATAAATCGCACTTGCAGGATTATCTCCAGCCAAAATTACCGCAAGCGTAGGCTTTACAGACATTTTATCTATTTTTATCTTTAAATCTTCAAAAATTTTATCTCTTAATTTCTTACCATCTAAAATTTCTGCCATATCAATCCCTCGCTTGTGGAAGATTCAACCTAAAATAAAATTGTTTGATAGCTTCTTGTATAGTTTCAGACTCTCTTTCCATTGGCTGCAAACATTCATCATAAGGTATTACCCCTAAAACATCTAAATCAAAACGTTTCAAAAGATCATGTACAGAAGCCAAATTGGCATTTTCAATATTATTTATAACAACACCTAATTGATTGCCGGCAGCATATTTTGCACTAAATTCTTCAATACGTTTTGCAAGATGAACACTTTCATCTGTCGGCGCTGCAACAATTAAAGTTGTATCAATATCTGTATCTACAAGCTGGTTTAAATATTTTAAATCAAATTCACAATCAAAAATTACAATGTCATATCGGTCAATAAGCTTCAACACTGCATCATTAATCTGACCAGTAATCGGACATCGGCAATCTTTAGAACCAACAAACCAAGAAACAATTATATCGACATTTTCATCAAGTGAAACAACAATATCTTCCATAGCCCACTCGACATATTCCTGTTTGGACATCCCTTCTGGAATTCCGGTTTTATACTCATGCTTGCCGCTTCTTATGCCATAGATTGTATTTCTGATATCTAAACCAAAACTATGACCCAATTCGCCGGTCAAATCATTATCAAATAAAAGAATTGATTTTTCGGGGAAATATTCTCTTAAAACTCTCAAAAAAGCTTTTGTAATAGTTGTTTTCCCGCTTCCACTTTTTCCTGTTAATGCTAATTTAAACGACATAATACCTTTCTTAAAAAAACGAAGACAAATTTTTCAAGAAAATATGTCTTCGTTCAAATTATATTGATATAAAGCTAAATTCTTGTTTTAATTCAGAAATTTGGCTCATTAATCACCTATTCTTCTACAGTTTCTTCTGTTTCTTCAACTGATTCTTTTAAAACTTCAGAAGCAGTAACAACAACAGCCAATTCGCATTTAACTTTAGAAGTTAATTTAATAAGCATAGTGTATTCACCAACTTTATTGATTGGAGCGTTTAGAGAAACATTTTTTCTATCAACTTCAATACCAGCTTTAGCTTGTAATTCTTCAGTCAATTTTTTAGTTGTAATAGTACCGAATAATTTTCCTGATTCACCAGCTTTAGCTGTTAACTCAAGTTTAGCAAATTCTTCGATTTTACGAGCGATTTCTAAAGCTTCAGCATGTAATTTTTCTTGTTTAGCTTTAATTCTTGCTAAATTCTTTTCTCTGTTTTCCAAAGCACCTTTTGTTGCTGTTTCAGCGATAGCTTGAGGAAGCAAAAAGTTTCTTGCATAACCATCTTTTACATTAACGATATCACCGGCTTCGCCTAAATTTTGAACATCTTTTTTTAATATAACTTGCATTTTTAAATTCTCCTTTGCTATTTTATATTACGTATGGTTTTACACTACTACAAACATAAATTAATGTCGAGTATTTTTTTCAGAATGTAAAGCTAACCAAAGAATCAGAAGGCAAGAAGTCAAGTGGACAAGCTTTTTACAAATATTTATTTTAACGCAGGGAAATAGTATTTAACGCCATCATTAGAACGCCATCTAACAAATCCTGTTTTTGGTGTTCTGTCCATATCATAAACACTCACCAGCGCCCAATTACCTTTTATAGCTGTTAAATTAATTTTTTGCGGCATATTTATAACACCTACAACTTGAGATTTGTCATCTGTAGCTGTATGAATATCTTTTGCGGCAGCCGGTGCTTCTTTCATGAGATTTAAACCATATTTTTTTCCATACATATTATAAAACATTATCCAGCTCATAAATCTATATGGATCATCCTTTTTTATCCAGCCTTTTGCACCAGTTCTGTTGTTATATATAACTTGAACCCAATCTTCTGTTTCATCTGTCACAGCAAGCATTGCCAGATTTTTTAACGGTAAATAAACTACAAACAAATCTTTAGGTTTAACTGTTTCCGGAAAAATTTGTGAACCAATCCAGCTTATACTATGCAAAATATTTGAAGACTCGGATGGCTCTTTATACAAAACAATCTCGTTTGGAGCTTGATACAAGCCTAAAGTATGCGTATACTCAATACTTACATATTGAGGAACAATATCCGCCGCAGATACTTTAAACGGAATTAATAACAATATTGCAAGTATAAGTAATAGTTTTTTTACCATAATTTACCTCTAAAGTTTGTACAAAACCAAATATGGCGGGTGGAGCGGCACGCTTTCCTTCACCAATATCGGACTTTATTTCCAAAACCTGATTGGTGGCTGGAGCGGCACGCTCCTTATTCGCGGAATGAAATTTCAGCGTATGTTTTTTGAAGTTTTGCTCGAACATTAGACATCTGACGTTCTATAACTTCATCTGTCAAAGTTGCATTTTCATCCTGCATCTTTATGCGGAAAGCAAGACTTTTAAATCCTTTTTCAATGTTTTCGCCCTGATAAACATCAAAAACTTCACTTCCTTTAAATATGTTTTGCTGAACTGAACTTTTTATAACTTTTTGAATATCATCAAAAGTTACATCATCATTAATTACAAAAGCAAGATCCCGGCGAACTTCCGGAAATTGGGGAAGTTTTTTAAACCTTGGTGTATGTTCTTTGATGATTTCAATCAATGCATCCAAATCAAGTTCAAACATAAAGACATCCTGACCTTTGATTTTCATTTTATCTTTTAATATTGGATGTATTTGTCCAAAAGTTCCAATACAAGTAAGATTTTTACCTAAAACATTAACATTTGCACTTCTATATGGATGATAACAATCAGTATCTTCACAAGGAGTTAACTTAATTCTCTTTGTAACCCCAAGTTCTTCAAATAAACTTTCAATAATACCTTTTAATGTATAAAAATCAGTTTGTAATGAAGTTTGCCATTTAGAATTTTCTATATCACCGGTTAAAACTCCGGCAAGCACTCGTCTTTCTGAAACTCCGGCAGTTTTTTCATCCGCATTTGATACTTTTTTATATGTAGTTCCGATTTCGTATGCCCAGAAATTTTTCTGACCATTATCCCAATTGAATTTCAAACAGTTCAAAACACTTGCTGCCATATTTTGTCTTAACATTGTACATTCTTCGCTTGCAGAATTTAAAACTCTTACAGCCTTTTCTTCATCGAAAAACTGCATAAATTTATCAAGTAACGGTTTTCCAATCAACGAATTAGTAATAATTTCATTCAAACCGGAAGCAAGCATTAATTTATTAACTTTTGAAATGACTTTTTCTTCCAGAGAAATGACAGCAGTTTCATTTTTATCAGGCAAAGTTGGCGAAATTTTGTCCATACCGTTAATTCTTGCAATTTCTTCAATCAAATCTATTTCACGAGTAACATCTCCCGCTCTGAATGACGGAACCAAAAATTTAGCAGCGGCATCATTTCCGCCCAAATTTTTAAATCCTAAATTTTCAAGAATCGAAATACATTTATCTTTAGCGATTTCGCAGCCGAGAATTCGTTTAATTTGAGCATATCTTAGTGTTATTTCAATAGGTTCAAGTTTATTTATTCCAGTTTCTACAACACCTTCAATCTCAGCCTCTGCCAATTCAACCAAAAGCTGCATAGCACGCATTAAAGCAGGTTTTATAGCTTCTATGTCAATACCGCGTTCAAATCTGGAACATGCTTCACTTTTATACCCTACACTTCTTGAACTTTTTCTATTACTTTGAGGAGTAAAATAAGCTGCTTCAAGTGCAATATTTTTAGTATTATCATCGATTTCGGAATTTTCACCGCCAAAAACACCGGCAAGACAAACACCTTTGTCTTTATCCGCAATCAATATACTGTCATTAGTTAAGTTACGTTCAACTCCATCAAGCGTAACAATCGTTTCACCTTCTTTTGCACGTCTTACACAAATATACCCATCAAGTTTATCTAAATCAAAAGCATGGAACGGTGTACCATATTCAAGCATTACATAATTCGTAATATCTACAACATTATTAATTGCTCGAACACCTGATGCTACAAGCCTTTTCTGCATCCAATCAGGAGATGGTTTAATTTTAAGATTTTTCAATATACCTAATGAATAATATTTACAAACATCATTGTCTACAATTTCAACTTTAAAACTATCAGTTGTCAAATCTTTTGTACATTCTAAAGGTGAAAAATTAAGCGGTCTGTTAAAAATAGCACTCAATTCTCTTGCAACACCAATAACTGACATTTGATCGCCTCTGTTTGCAGTCGGTGCAATATTTAAAACATAATCTTTTTCAAAACCTAAAACATCTTCAACATTTTCACCAATTTTGACATTAGGGAAAATTCTGTTTAAAACAAGAATTCCATCTTCTTCTTGATAATTACGTTCTGAAACACCTAATTCATCAGCAGAACATAGCATTCCTTGAGATTCCACTCCGCGAATAACCGCAGGAGTGAGTGTAAACATTTCTCCGGATTTTCTGTCTAAAACTTGAGAGCCAACTGATGCATAAGGTACAACTTGACCTTCTGCAATATTTTGAGCGCCGCAAACCACAGTTTTCAAACCGTTTCCTGTATTTACGGTAACTAAATGCAAGTGATCAGAATTTGGATGATTATCAATTTTCTCAATTTTCACTGTCTTAATATTTGTAAATTTTGGTTTTACTTCTTCAACACCTTCAACTTCTAATCCACTCATAGTCAATTCATGAGCTATTTGTTCAACATCTTTATCTGACAAATCTACGAATTCATTTAACCAGTTTAATGATACCTGCATTTTAATTCCCTCTTTTAAAAAATATAATCTATAACTAAATTTTACTACAAAACAATAATAATGTAAAACATATACTTTTAAACTACTTAAAAAGTATATTGATTATAAAAATTTCTTGATGTTAAATGATGTTATGAAGAAAAATCAAATCATAGTTTTTATAATAATTATAGCTTCATTATTCACTTTAAACTCGATTTTTTTAAGTAATAAAAATATTAAAATCGAAGAAGTATCTGATATGGTCGACCATGACCAAATTTCTTCACAAAAACTTTTTGACAATACATGGAAAATTATTCGTGATAATTATTATGATGAAGATTTGAATACTCAAGCATGGGCAAGATGGAAAGAGCATTACCATGGCAAAATTAAAACAGATGAAGATGCAAAAGTCGCAATAAACACAATGCTTGCAAGCCTTAATGATCCTTATTCCAGATACATGTCAAAAACAGAATATTTGGATCAAAATAATTCAATAAATTCAAAAATTACAGGTATAGGTGTAAATATTTCATCAATTGCCGGTAAAATTCATATAGTAAACGTTATGGAAGGTACACCAGCCCAATTTGCAAATCTTTTACCAAACGATATTATAACAGCAATTGACGGCAAAGAGGTAAACGGTCTTTCACTTTCTGAAGTTGCAGATTTAGTCAGAGGGGCAGAAAACAGTTTTGTAAATATTACAATTTTACGCAATAAAGATAAACTAACAAAACGAGTTATGCGTAAAGAAATAAAAATTAAAACTGTTAAAAGTTCAATTGTTGATAAATCAATCGGCTATATACAAATAACAAGTTTCATAGGCTCAACAACACCAAATGAATTTTTAGAAGCATTAGAAAAGACAAAAGATACAGAAGGCTTAATAATTGATTTGCGCGGAAACACCGGAGGGTTACTTCCAAATGCTGTATTTATTGCAAATCTTTTCATTCCGCAAGGCAACATTGTAAGTATAGTCGGCAGAAATGGGTATAAATACGATATTAATGCTCAAAATACAGAATTAAACATAAAAAAACCTACTATAGTCTTAGTTGACGGAGGCTCTGCAAGTGCAAGCGAAATTCTATCCGGTGCTTTGAAAGATTATAATAAAGCTAAACTTTTAGGGACAAAAACTTATGGCAAAGGTATGGTTCAAAAAATTATACCTCTCCCCAATGAAACAGGTTTAAATCTTACAATTGCAAAATATCTTACACCAAAAGGAACAGACATTAACAAAAAAGGTATTGATCCGGATATTAAAGTTGAATTCAGTTTGAAAGACGTAAAAAACAACAATGATGCACAACTCCAAACAGCCAAAAATGTTCTTTCAAAAATGATTATAAGCAAGAATTAGTCTTGACAAACTCTGAAAAATCGTAAATAATAAGATAGAAGAAGAATTTAAGCTTGGAAGAACGGAAGTCAAGAGGTCAGGCTATTAAAAAAATAATTTTCTGACTTGTCATCTTCTTGCCATCTGAGCAACTAAGGAGGTAAATTTATGTTTAACAAAACTTCACACATTGCCCCCCCCCATCGGCCGTTTAGCAAGGATTTTGGACCGCTTATGGTGTAAAATTTTCGTCATCCTGAGCAAAGCGAAGGATCTCAAATCAGCCCCCTCCCTAGCCCTCCCCCCTGGAGAGGGGAAAGGATTCACTTTGGCGGAAGTTTTAATCACCCTCGGCATAATCGGGATTGTGGCGGCGGTGACTTTACCAATACTTATTTCAAATTACAGAAAACATGTTGTAGAAACTCGTTTAAAAGCGGCATATAGTCAGCTTTTTCAAGCTATTTCACTTTCAGAAATCCAAAATGGCGAACTTACTTCTTGGGAAGTAATAACATCAAGTTATAATCAACAAAATGAATGGATTAATAAATACATTGCACCTTATCTTGAACATACTAAAGTAGGAAGGAACCAGGATCCTCAGTATATTAAACAAGACAACGGAAAAGTACCTTATATTAAGCTAAAAAACGGAACCATAATATATTTTCATATGGGCTCATATGCAGACTTTTTTATAGATATTAACGGTTTACAAAAGCCTAACAAACTAGGTTATGATCAATTCATATGTAATATAAATATTAGAAACCTTAACAACACTCGAAAAGGTCTTTTCATGTATGGATATATACATATAACCAATCACAAAACTGCAGTAGACATATGTACAAGAAATTCAGGAATGTGTGGTGCGCTAATACAATATGACGGTTGGAAAATTAAAAATGATTATCCTTATAAGTTTTAGTGTCATAAATAAGTTTGTATTATAAAAAGATTTAAGTTATAATGAAATTATGGACTATAAACACTATTTAGACAAAGGAATACAGGAAACTAACGAAGGAAAGTTTGATGAAGCATTGCATTCTTTGAGCCGCGCAGTTGGCTTAAAACCAAATGATGCACTTTCAAATTTTTCTCTTGCCATAGTTTATCATAATATGAATGAGTTAAAAGCTGCATATGATAGTTATTCAAAAGCAATTGAATGTAAACCTGATATGATAGATGCTTATTTTAACCGAGCACAGGTAATCTTAGCCGAAAAAGATGACACAAAATTAAAAAAAGCTCTTGAAGATTTGAATAAATCAATCGAACTTGATCCTAAATTTTTAGATGCATTGTATTATAAAGCTGTAGTTCAGAAAAAGCTAAAAGACTATAATGGTGCTATAGAAACTCTTGATAAAGTGTTAGAAATCGACCCGCAAGCTGTGTATTCAAAAGCTTTAAGAATTTTAATTAAGCAAAAGTATCTAAATCAATAATCTTGACTTATTATTAAATTTAGCTTAAAATTAATTTAAGGGTAAGCCCAAATTACCTGACTTTCGACGAACAGACTATAAATCGGCAAAACGGCGAAAGGAGGTGATAAAGTGAAATTCAGTATAACTGAGAAAGCGCTACTGCTTATCTTATTGATAATAATAGCGCTTAAATTAATTCACTAAAGGGGCTTTTAATGGGGCAAGCTGGAACTTGTCCCGCCCTTTCTTTTATTATAACATATTTTTTGCAGATTTCAAGTGGGTTATTTTTTCATACGATTTTTCAATATTTTCCTGAAGCTCTTTGTCTGTTTGTGCTTTTTTAGCAATAGTTTCAATTATCTCAATTGTTTCAGGGGTGGAGTTTCTGTAAATAAACATATTCAATCCTGCGCGAATGCCTTTCTCGCAGGCATCAGCAATACTTGACACACCTTTCATAATCATATCATCAGATATTGCAACACCATCAAACCCCAATCCGCGCAAATACGAAATTGCATTTTTACTCAATGAAGTCGGAATTACATCTTTTTCAAAACAAGTACAATGCAAATGCGCTACCATAACCATTTCAGTAGTTTTTGCACAGGCCGCAAAAGGTTTTATATGTGTTTTTTCCATGTCAGAAAGCGATAAATCTATTTTCGGAAGAGTCAAATGACTGTCAGCATTTGCATCACCATGACCCGGAAAATGTTTTACACAGGGTATAATCCCATTTTCACGATACACTTGTGAAACAATTTTTTCGCATTTTACAACTTCATCAGGATTATCAGAAAATGCTCTTTCTCCAATAATCGGATTGTTAGGATTAGTGTTCACATCAATACAAGGGGCAAAATTCAAATTTATACCATAACTTTTAAGTTCCTGGGCGATTTCCTGCGTTTGTTCTTTCAAAATTCCTTTTTCGTAAGCAAATTTTGCCGAAAGATATTTTTTTCCGTTATGAATATTTTCGGTACGTTCAACCCTCCCGCCTTCTTGATCAATCGACAAAAACGGAGGAATAAGCGACTCTGATTTGATTTCATTAATTAATGAACGAAACTGGTCTGGTGAATGAATATCTTTTGTAAAAAATATTACACCGCCCAAACCTTCTTTGAGAGCTATTTTATATCCGCCGCCTTCGCAGCCTAAAATGAACATTTGATAAAGTTTTTGTTTTAAATTCATAAAATCTTTCCTGCAAGTGGAAATAGTTCATATAATTTGCCGTTTTCGCAAACTTTTTCTATTTCTTTATAAATCTCATCATAATTTGACGGAGTTTTAAAAGTTTCGGGTATTTTAACATCATTTGTAGTTTGCGTTTTTACAAATCCTTCATTTATTTTCAAAAATTCTCTATACGCAGCAATAATATCCATGGATAAAGAATCTAATGAAAAATTTTGACCTGTATAATACTTAACATCTTTTTTTAATTGATCAACATATTGTAAAACAAAATCTACTTCACCAAGACTTTCTTTTTCATCATATTCGCCGCCAAAACAAAGATTATTCATAATCGATTTATTATCAAATTGTTTTATATAAACAGCCCATAACATACAGCCTAAATAAAATCCAATATAATTTTTCAATAATGACTGAATTTTTGGATAAAACATTTTAAATTGCATTTTTTTCTGATTAAAATTTGAACATTGAGCAAGTGAATTATAAACATACTCTATGTTTGGCACAAAAGCAGACATGTGTCTTATAAAACCCGGGTCAAATTGTATTTCTTCCATAATCTCTCCTATAACTCATATTTTTTATTTTTTAAAACTTTTTGTTGAAAATCTTTATCATATTGAAGCTTATAACCGTTAGAAAACGCTTTTACAACAGCGTTAGAAAAAGTTCGTTTAGAACTCCAATAAGATGTATGAGCAAATATAAATGAACGCTTTGACCAGACACTCGAGTTATCATATATAAATCCTTTCGGATTTATTATGTCAACATCGGTAAGTTTTTCTATTTCATCAATAGTCAAATTTTTACTGGAAGGAAATCCCAAAGGGTCTTCGCGATAATTTATAGTTATAAAAAACAGCCCATTTTCGATTATATATTTTGTCATTAATTTATTGTAATAGTTCAATTCGTAATCAGAATCAGCCAAATCCGAATAAAAAAGTACTAAAGGACTTGCAAAATTAACAACACCGGACAATGAATCTTCTGGCGCACAGGCAGTTTCTGTAACATTTTTTAGGTTTAAGTAACTTTGTTTAAGTTCACTGTCAACATTTCTAAAAACCAGATGACCGCTTTGTGAAACAACACCTAATTCAGCCTTTGATAAAGCAGAAATACAAGTATTTTCAAGAGGATTTTGTTTTACAAATTCTCTTACATTTTCGCTAACATTTATTGTATTAAAAAGATTTTCTAGATTTATGTAACGCAATTTGTTAAACATATATTCATAAGTAATAAATGTTCCGGCAGAGTAGCCAAAAAGTACAGTTTTGTTACCTTTTTGAGATTCTTTAATAACTTTTTCATTCAAATCATCAATAATAGGAAGCATATGGTGTTGTTTCTGTACCCATATCGCATCATGCAAATATGCCGCAAGCATTGAGCGAACCTTATAAGCAATTGTCGGGCTCAAAGCTTTTGATATATCAAGTTTGCTCTGAACAAATTGTAAATCCTTTTGACTTTTATCACCCCAGAAAAAAATTACCGGTTCGTCATTAATTTTATATTGTGGTTTATCCAAAAATACTGTTTTTATTTCCTTATTTTTTTCAAACTTCTTTTTCAAAACCGGATGCAATTTTTGAACGCCTTTAACATACCAATTGCGCATTTTTTCATCATTATTATTTGAGCCGTTGATGTACAAAAAACTGACATTTGCAAAACAAACATTTTGCAAGACCATTAAACATAAAATTATCCCAAAAATCTTTTTCATAAAAACATAATAACATAAAAATGGCTTTCAGCCATTTTTTAAACATCTGAAGTAAAGTTGGTTTAAAAGTCTAACCTCCTAATCTTTTGTAACGTCAGTTGTAGTGAGTTTACATATCAATTTCTCTAAAAAATTCTTCCATTGGAATATTTAAAATTTTAGACATTTTGTAGAGAACAAAAGCGGTTGGAGAAGTTAAACCTTGTTCAATTTTGCTTACATAACTTAAGCTCATATCTATTAACTCTGCAAATTTTTCCTGAGTTAAATCTTTTCTTATTCTCTCAATCTTAATATTTTTACCTAATTTTCGTTTTTTATTATTGTTCATTATTAGAAATTATATAATCTTGACAAATTTAAAATAAGTGAATATAATGATGTTAATATCAATATATTGATACTAAATAGTAATATATTGCATTATTCAGTTGTATAATCACAAGGATAATGAAATGGAAGAGTTTAACCAAATATAGAAAAAATAACAATCGAAATAAGAAAGGAGAAAGCTAATGGCAACTGATGGAATTTCTGCAAACAAAGGACCGCAACAAACAAGTCAACAATCTAGTTTTAAAAGTTTTGAAAAATTAGCAGATCAATTAAATAGTACAATACCAGATAGAACAACTACAATAGAAGAAAAAAAGAAAGCAATTGCAGTCAAAAAGCAATTATTAGCTCATCCGGGATGTCCTGATGGTGCAAAAAAAGAACTTCAAAAAGATATAGAAACAATTCAAGATGAAATATCAAGAATTGAGGCACAAAATTCAAGTATATTTGATTAAAAAAAGGCGGGCTATTCACCCGCCTTTTCATATCAGTTATTTTTTCAGCATTACTCTTTAGTATATTCTGCATCAATAACATCATCGTCTTTTTTGTCTGCTGTTGATGATGCATTTTCTGAACTAGCTGTTGCTTGTTCTTCTTTTTGAACTGCTTCATATGCTTTTTGAGAAATACTAAACATTGTTTGCTGCAATTCATCTGACAATTTTTTCAATTCATCAGTTGATTTGTTTTCATCCAATGCTTTTTGAAGTGCTGCTTTTTGTTCATCTAATTTTGCTTTATCAGCAGAATCAATTTTACCTTCAAAATCTTTTACAATTCTATCAGCAGAACCAATTAAACTTGTTGCATTGTTTTTAATTTCAGCTTCTTCTTTTTTCTTCTTATCTTCTGCTGAATTAGCTTCTGCTTCTTTAACCATTTTGTCAATATCGGCATCTGATAAGTTAGAAGAATTAGTAATAGTAATTTTTTGTTCTTTATTTGTAGCTTTATCTTTAGCTGAAACGTTAACAATACCGTTTGCATCAATATCAAATGTAACTTCGATTTGCGGCAAACCTCTCATTGCTGGCGGAATACCGTCAAGTCTGAACATACCGAGTGATTTGTTGTCAGATGCCATTGGTCTTTCACCTTGAAGAACATGGATATCAACGGCTGTCTGATTGTTTTCAGCAGTTGAGAACACTTGAGATTTTGAAACAGGGATTGTAGTGTTTCTTGGAACAAGAGGTGTCATAACGCCGCCTAATGTTTCAATACCTAATGTCAAAGGAGTTACGTCTAAAAGAACGATGTCTTTAACTTCGCCAGCTAAAACACCTGCCTGAACTGCAGCACCAACCGCTACAACTTCATCAGGGTTAACTGATTGGTTAGGTTCTTTGCCTGTGTATTCTTTTACCAACTGTTGAACAGCAGGAATACGTGTTGAACCGCCGACCAATACAACTTCATCAATATCAGATTTAGAAACACCTGCATCTTTTAATGCGTTTTCTACAGGAGTTTTACATCTGTTTAATAAATCACGTGAAAGGTCTTCAAATTTAGCTCTTGTCAAGTTCAAGTCTAAGTGTTTTGGACCGTTTGCATCTGCTGTAATGAAAGGTAAATTAATATTTGTTTCCATAACTGAAGACAATTCACATTTAGCTTTTTCAGCGGCTTCTTTAACACGCTGCATAGCTTGTTTATCGTTTCTTAAATCAATTCCTTCTTGTTTTTGGAATTCTTCACAAATCCAATCCATAACTTTCTGGTCAAAGTCGTCACCGCCTAAGTGTGTATCACCGGAAGTTGAAAGAACTTCATGAACACCGTCGCCGATTTCAAGAATTGAAACATCGAATGTACCGCCGCCTAAGTCGAATACAAGAACTTTTTCTGATTTTTCTTTTTCAAGACCGTAAGCCAAAGCAGCTGCAGTCGGTTCGTTTACGATACGAAGAACGTCTAAACCTGCGATTTTACCGGCATCTTTAGTTGCCTGTCTTTGAGCGTCATTAAAGTAAGCAGGAACTGTAATAACAGCAGATGTTACTTTTTCACCCAAATAAGAACTTGCATCATCAGCTAATTTTCTCAAAATCATAGCTGAGATTTCTTGCGGAGTGTAATCTTTTCCGTCAATATTTTTTTTGTAATCTTCACCCATGTGTCTTTTAATTGACGCAATTGTTTTATCAGGGTTAAGGATAGCTTGACGTTTTGCAAGCTGACCTACTAATTTTTCACCTGTTTTAGAAAAGCCAACGATAGAAGGGGTTGTTCTTGAACCTTCTGCGTTAGCAATAACTGTAGGCTTACCGCCTTCCATGACTGCTACAACGGAGTTTGTTGTACCTAAGTCAATACCAATTGTTTTTGCCATAATATATCATCTCCTTTTTCAATGACTCCTTTACTTTATTATTTATAACACCATTTTTTTAAAATCTTAAAAAAATAAACAAAAAATTAATAATTGGCGAGCAGAGGTATGAGCACGAAGTGCGAAAGACGAACACGCGTCAACGGAAACGTTGAGCGGATTGCGAGCTGAGGGCGAGCTTTTGTGGCAAAATGGCAATGCCATTGCAGACACAAAACGCAGACCCGTTAAACGCGAGCAATCAAGTAGTTTTCGTTGCAAGTGTGAGCGGTACCGTTTAATGCGAGCCAATTCTTGGAAATCTATTCCACTATCTCCCCTCCAGGATTAACTTCCGGCAAACACACACCAAACTGGCAATTAGAATTATATTGATTAATCGGAGCAGCAGCAGAAGGAGCTGGTTCTGTATTAATAAGAGCATCATTGTAAGGCTCAAAATAATTTGGTTTAAATGCATCTGTTCTTTGCAAATCTTGAAGTCTGTTTGGCAAATATTTTTGTTGTAAAGGAGTAGAATCCCAATTCGAGGCTGTGCAAGCTCCTCCATTTATCGGACAAACTGCAAGTGAAGGCAATGCAAAACTAACCATGGCAAGTAGTATTAAAAATCTTTTCATATTAAAAATTCCTTTCATATTAAGCTACATGATTAGATTAAACGACAATGTGTAAAATTTCATTGCCGGAAAGTAGCAAAAAATTTTTTTACAAGTTTTATCTAAATAAAAAAGGAGTAAATATGAATAGTATAAGTTTTCAAGGTAAAACTACGCTTGTAATGGATCCTAAAAAATTAAAAGAATCAGAAAGTCTTTTAAGGCGTAAATATGGTTATTTTAGAAATAGTTCTGACAGACTTTGTGAAAACCAGTTTTCGGATAGTCATAATAGAATAATAACATCAGGTAATTTATATTGTATTAAACCTGATAACAAAAATATTAGTGTAATTCTTCATAACCACGATAATGTTAAAGGGATTATGAAATATATTCCTATAAACAAGGATTACAGCGAACAACTTCTTGATTTATTAAATAATACTGAAAAAATGTTAAAAACTTCTAAAGAAAAATTAACTGCATGGATTATAGGCGGCGACAGTGTTAATAATGTTTTTGGTAATAAGACAATTAAAGCACTAAATGATATTGCTGATATTTTATGTGATAACCCAAATATTGATACTTCTATTCTTGTCGGAACAAAAAATAGTTCTGAAAAAGTTTTAGTTCATGCAAATAAATCTAAGTTTGATATAACACTTGAAGCTAAAAAGAATACAAACTTAGAAGATCTTTTTGATATTGTTGAACTTAATAATACTGAAATTATTTAAACTTTTTTTAGCTGTTTTTTCAAGGACTTCACAAAACGGAATAATCGGTTCCATCTTGTAGCCGCAATCGTCAGATAATGCTCCACCCATAGAAAATAATTCTTCTTGCGGATATCGTCTGCAAATTCCCGGACGAGTTTTGTGAATTTTGCATTTGTGAGTTTCAGGATCAAGATTTTGACATTCAAAAATAAGTCCAATATCATCTTTACCTATAACTTTTAAGTATGTGTAGAATCTGTGAAGATATTGAAGTTTTTCAAATTCTTTTTCGTCCTGAATAACGTGTTTGTAATGTTTTACATAGATTTGAGTACAACATTTACCGCAAGCCTTACACTTTCCTGTTCTGTAATATTTGCGTCTCAATATCTTTGCCAAAAAGAATTTCCTAAACTTTTCAATCATAATGATATGATAACATAAAGTTTTGTAAATTTTTAGCTAAAAACAAGCAAATATAAATCTTGACGTGAATTATAGAATATGAAAATAATCATAATTACTATAACATAACCAAAATAACCAACCTTGACCTCGAACAGCGAGGTCTTTTTTTGTTATTTTACAATTTTATAGGATAATTATCAGGGATTTTCCAGCCATTTTTCATAATAACAGCAGCACAAGCCTCTCCGGGTCCTTTCCCGTTTTCTAATATGGCATTTTTGTTACACCCGCCATTACAATTCGCATCATTTAACAGTTCATCCATAGTGACTTTGTCCGGTGTACGGCTATAACTACATTCAACTCCCGGCATTAACCCCTTAGCACGTACCCACCAAGGAAGTCCCATTGATTGTTTCCCGTCGTATAAGGAAAACATAAATATATCTTCACCCAATATACTTTTTCCTTTTTGGGGGCCGTTTATATCAATGACAAATCTATAAATATGATCATTTGATGTCTTTACTGCTAAAGACATTCCGTTTGATAATAGTACTTTAAAATAAAAATTTGATGCATGACCTCCTACAGAATTGTATGTTCCGTCAATATTATACCAACCGTCAATATTATTTTTTTCAGGTATAGCTTTAAAACAGCCTCTACCATTTCTTCCGCAATTTTTAATTATTTTTAAATGTGAGAAAATGTATTTATCAAAATCAGCAAGTTCATAATAATCCCAATTTTCAAAACTTCCGTTAACAGCTTCGGATCTGCTTATTGTCTGTGCAAGTAATGTATATGCAGTTTTTAGTTGATTTTCTATAACATGCTTTCTGTAATTTGAAACGAGTGTAGGAATAGTCAACGCCGCCACAACACCGATTATGCCAAGGGTGATTAAAACTTCTGCCAGAGTAAACCCAAAGTTTAATTTAACCTTCCGGCAGGGTGAAAAAACTTCTGCCAGAGTGAACCCATATTTTACCCTCTCTCTTTGTGAGAGGGTAGAATTTGTTAGTGAGCGAAATGCGAACTTACAAATTCGGGAGAGGGTAGGGGTCTTATCAGTCTTTAAGACGTTAAGACGATAGGTCGATAAGTTCTTTACGATATGCTTCGCACACAGAGTATTTTCCCTCCCTTGGGGGAGGGTGTCACGAAGTGACAGGAGAGGGTTAACTTGAGATGCTGAATCAAGTTCAGCATGACGTGTGTGTTTCATTAAATTTTCAATTATCTTTTTCATAATTTTTATCCTTTCATTTATTCCTTTATATACTTTAATTACAAGCATAACACCCTCACCCGAATTTACAAAATTATCACCAATATTTATCGGCTGGGCTACGTGCGTAGCACCCCTCACCCGAATTTCTAATGCTCGTAAAAACTCGCATTGAAATTCTGCCCTCTCCCAGAGGTAGAGGGGATATGACTTGGTTCCCTCTCCTAGGGAGAGGGTTATATTTAGATTGCGCAAAATGGACGGTAAACTAAAAATCTTACAGAAACCTCTGCGCAATGACGTTAATTGAGATTCTTCGCTCCGCTCAGAATGACGGAAATTAGTAGACCCTTGGCCTAGGCCGCTAACTTCTTCTAACGCATTATAAACTTCACTAATACCACCCTCTCCCGAATTCTTACAACTCGCAAGCTCGTTGAGAATTCTACCCTCCCCCAAGGGAGGGAAAATACCACAAAACGCATCATTAACTCGCCAAAGCCTATGGGCTACGCGGCGATTGCCCCCCCCCGACGGGATTTTTTACCAATTTTTTCAAGTCTTTTAAGCCTAAAATAAATCTCTTCATATATTTAGTATAACATATTTTAGCAAAAATTCAAGATTAAATATCTCTTTTCACAAAACCGGTTTGAATTATATCTTTTCCAAACCTCTTTTCTAATTTATCAAAACATTTTGAAAGTTTTTCTTTTCTTGTATCTTCATTAATATCTGAAAATAACGACATTTGAGCTGCACTGTTTAACACAAAAGTATCAAGAATTACACCTGTACTTCTATACAAAATATTTGAATTATAAATTTTATCCAAAAGCTGAAATATAATATCCGAAATTTCAAGTTCAAAATCAGAACCGGAATTTAAAACTTTCTTTTCGCAAATTATCTTAAAATCTTTTGTTCGCAAAAATATACTGACACCTTTACACTTAGCATTTATTTTTCTAAGTTTTACACAGGCTCTGTGGATATGGTAATTTAACGAATTTTTTAAGTAATCTTTATCTGAAGAAAACTTAGCCAATGCACTTGTTTGTTGAATAGATTTAGGCAATTTTTCTTCATTAGAAACAGGTGAAACCATCTCTCCTAAAAGCTCATGTTTCATTTCAAGCCCACGAATCCCAATTTGTTTATC
>CATLEG010000034.1 GCA_949915775.1 uncultured Candidatus Melainabacteria bacterium
AAAAGCGGAGTCCTTGCCACCAGGGCTTATTAACTTTTCAAACATTGCCTCGGCGGAATCGGTAGACGACGTCTACTCTCCCCTCCTTCTTTTTTGATACTTAATCAAAAAAGCGGAGTCCTTGCCACCAGGGCTTATTAAATTTTCAATCATTGCCTCGTTAGCCAACGTTCGCAACATTATGATGATAATATAAACAGAGTTTATTGTCAAGATTTTGGATAAAGTTTTAAATATTCTTGATTTTCTTTTATCTTATTACTTATATTACCCGTTAATCGTGTAAGTTCAGCAAGAATAAGTTTCTCATTTTTCAATGTTATTCGTCCAAACAACGCAGGATAATGCATGTTCTTTAAAAACATGTCCTTGAATATTTTAATATCATTCATATCTTTACGGTCTATTTTACTGCTTATACCGTCACATAAAGACATAAACAAATCTCCAAGCTGAATTTTTGCCTTAAGAATCTTATTAGATTTTATTAATTTTGTAATCTTTGTAAGATTCATATTTATTATCTCATAGTAACTTTTCATTATGAACTTTTTCTCGGGCAGCACATTTGTAAAATAATTTATTGTCTGATTATAGCCGCTTTGAATTAAATCTTTACGTTTTTCCTCACTTATATTAAAGTCTACAACAACAATATCTCCCGTATTCAACACAATATAATCAAATTTATCTTTATCAGCATAAATATTTGTTACAAATGATGTTGATTTTGCAGTCATACAGCTATATACAGCATTCGCATAATCTATTCCAGAAATATCATTGGAATCATAATAACCTTCAAGACGTAATTCCAAAATCCTGTCTTCTTCGTTCAACAAATTCTTTGACAACTGCCACATTGGGGAACCTTTTTGCAAATCTCCATCCACCAATAAGGTCTTATTATATTCAATCGGTTTCATTAAACCTGGCATGCAGCATGATATTCTTATTGCTGAAGCAATTTCATAATCTGGAGTCTCAAATTTTGAAAATTCTTTGCATTCAAAATTCAACAAATTTGTTGTTATTATTACCAAATTCTTATCTATATCTTTAAATGTTACTGCTCGATTATAACCTTTTTTATATTTTTCACCGTAAAATTTCTTTTCAATATGTTCTCTTATCCATTCCAGAAAGACTTCTCCTTTACTTATCGCAAATAATGGTCCCAAACCTATTGAAATATCTTTAAATAAATCGAAATTTACCTTCAAAAACATGTCTTTTAGTTCATCTGAAGTGTAACCTACTGCCAATAATGCGGCGAAAACCGCCCCAACAGAAGAACCCGCAAGCGTATTTGCCTCAATTTTCAATTCTTCAAAAGCTTTAATAGCTCCAATATATGCAACACCGCGTATTGCTCCGCCTCCAAATAAACATGAATATTTTAAACTATTGCTCATATGCTAATTATACACTAAAATTTTATTTCAGTATCAAATAATGTCCTTTCATAATATTTAATATCATCAGACGGCTGAATATATTTTTGTTTTACAGCTTTTGACTGAACAAATACCGTAAATATTTCACCTTCATATATATTTTGCCAATCAGAAGATGTTTTAAGTTTATTATAAACCGGATAATATTTCTCTAAAATCATCACATCAGGTGGAAAATATGTTAATATTTCATCCCAATTTTGATTAGCTAAATAAAAATTTTTAAGCATTGGTACCATATAATCATAGTAAACTTCTTCGTATCTGCCATCCATAAATATTAAATTATGAGGATATAATTTATAAGATACATAACTGCCTAAACCAAAATTAACCAATATTTTACCATTTAAGTGATTTTGCTTTATAAATTCAACCTCTTTAACAGGATACATATCAAATCCAACCGGCAGCGAAAAATCTTTTATAACAAAAGAAAATATAGATAAAAATAAAAACAGTCCGTACACTAATTTATCTTTCCATTTAGGAAATTTTAAATTTTGAATCAGTTTATAAAAATCTTCATACACGAAGCACAATGAACTTATAACAAAAAACGGCATTAATTTAACATGGCTAATTGAAAGATATAAAGTCGCTAAAAGCACAATATATTTAACTTTATCCGCTTTTTCATACCACTCTTTAATATTCTTTATCTGTAAAATTTCAACCAATAACACTATGAACATAAAAACTTTAAATTCAATATATTTAAACAAATAAAACTTAGAAAACAGCCCCCACCATTCCATAACATAAGTTCTATGCATTGTATTTGCCATAAGTAAAAATTTGATATAATCAAATCCCCATGGATTAATAAATAAAATAAAACCTGAAACAATAAAAGTTATCAAATATTTTTTGAATGGTTTTTTATTCAAAAATTCACCTGCGCTATACATTAATAATAGCCCAAGACCGGCAACTACTCCGCCATGAACATTATTCCAAAACAAAACTAACAAAGGAACTAGATACAAAAGTTTGTTACTGCCTTTTCGAACTTTTTCCAATATATAAATAAATACGGTAAACAATAGAAAACTAAACATATGACATCTTACGGGATTATTTAAAGTTCCAATAACTGTCATAAACGAAAAGAAATAAAATAAAATATTATATGGTGAAATTTTTGTTCGTATTTTTATAATTTGTGATGCTGTAAAAAATATTCCAAACATTAAAAAAGCCTGTAAAATAATAAGACTATAAGGCCCAAAATATTTCAAAAATATATAAAAAATTACACCCGCTCCCCATTCATGGTCCCACCAGGTATGAACAGGCGTATAGGACAAGAAATCGGTTTTTAACACATGACCTCCGTCTAAAACTCCCATTCCGGCAATTAACCTTGCCCATAAATCAAAATCGAATCTTCCTGCCGACATTGTAATCGCTAAAATCAGCAAAAACAAAGTTACGTAAAATAAAATAGCTGTTTTTTTCATAAATTAATTATAACATATAAAGATTATGTAAGGAAATCAAAGTCATGGTATTTTTTGATTTATAATTTTAATATAGATTAGATAAATGGAGATATTTATAATGGAAACAGTTAACGAAATTCTTTCAAAATTAGAAAATGCAGACAATACAACAAAAAATGAATTAGAAAACGAACTTGTAAGCATAGGTAAATCTGCTCTTCCTCAATTAGTTGATCAATTACAAATTGTTAGAGGCATAAAGAGAGGTGTTGTTGCTATGACATTGATTAGAATCGGTGATGCTTCTGTTGAATATCTAAAAGAAGCAGCAAAAGAAAATAAAGATTTTGAATGGGTAGCTGAATACTTAATCAGAGAAATTAAAGGTATAGCAGCTTAATTAATTTTTTTAAATTTATAATAAAAAATCTTCCTTGTATAAGGAAGATTTTTTTATAAACTTTTGTTACAAAAAATAATTTCTTAAGCAATTATTTATTAATTATATACTTTATATATATAAGTACTAAAAGAGAGAAATTATGACTACGGTAAACACAAATTCAAATCCAAATTTCTGGCAAAAATTTAAAGCCGGTTTTTCTAAGAACTGGAAAAACGGTAATATTGCCAACTGGACATCTACTGTTGGCAAAGCAGCTTTTGGTATTGGTTTTACCGGAATGGTCATACATGACCTTAATAAAAATAACAATAATTGTTCAATTTTTGGAAACAGATGCTGCGGCGGATTTTCCAATTTTGGTATGAATAGCTGGTATAGCGGTGGAATTCCATATGGCATGATGTCTGATCCGATGGGATATAGCTGGATGAATCAATACGGCATGCAAACTGACCCTTACTTAATACAGCAGGGTAATATGTTCGCTGCCGAAGCTGCAATTGACTTTACAAACAAATTAGCTGCACAAATGTTTAAAAGCACCCCGAAGCTAATTAATAGCAATGGTGAATTAAATGAAGATGTACTTGAAACTATCGCTCCGGAAAGAAACAATAAAAAAGCTGACAAAGTTGCTGCTGATACTGATAAAAAAGCGGGTGAAGCTTTTGATAAAGCGACCAATAAATTACATGATGAAAATGGTAAAATAAATGAAGACGCAGATGCTGTTGTTATCAGCAAAGATCATTCAGATCCAGAAGATTATAAAAATAATTTAAGCAACTTATCAAAATCATATCTGGCATCAATAGGCGCAGACCGTAATGGTGGTTATATTAGCAAGAGTCAATTTATAGAACATGAAATGAAAAATAGCGGAGCAACAGATGATAAGGACAAAGCTAAACAAAAATTAGCTTCACAAATTGCATTTGCCAGAATAGATTTGAATAATGACGGCGAAATTGACTGGAAAGAACAAGCTGCAGTTTTTGCAACATTTGATGGTGGCGGAAGTGCAGATAAAGACAACAAGCTTGATGGCAAAATAACAGCTAAAGAATATGATAATGCACAAAAGAAACTCTTTGCTGTAGACAAAGATTTCTCAAATGCTTTATGGGAAAATTATAAAGGCTTATTTGGCAAGGGTGAGAAATAAGAATCCATTTAGCAAATTATGCAAAAATGTCTCAGTCACCCTGAACTTGCCTCCTTTTTTCCAAAATCAATAGATTTTGTGGAAAATGGGTTTTCTTGGAGTGGCTTCAGAGTCTCAACATACCAATATTGGTAAAATATCTAAAAGATTGGTGGCAGGGTGAAAAGAGATTCTGAAACAAGTTCAGAATGACGTCAGCCTATATTTTTACGCAAGATTTGCTAATAAATTATCAAACTCAGACCAGTCAAAATGTTGGCTATTTGCAAATTCTTTTAACTGTAATGAATTTAAATTAGTCATTTTTTGATAAATTTCTTCAAAATTTTCATGCGCATCCATTGATATAATAGGTAAGCCGGCATCTTTTGCCAGTTTATCAACTTTTATATCATAATTTATTGCACAAGTTTTAACTCCTGCTTTTATTGCAGCTAAAATTGCATGAAAACGCATTGCAATAAGAAATTCCTGCTCAGAAATATTTTCGACAATATTTTCTGTAATTATTTCTGTTTTTACATCTGAATTTAAAGAATGTACAAGCTTTTCAAATTTTTGACACAATTTTAAATCTTGAGATTCTTGCAATGAAAATATTTTCACTTTTTTGTCACTAAATTTTGTAACTATCATCAATGCAAGTTTTTGCAAAAGATTATAATTCATTGTTTTAAATTCTCTTAATTGAATCCCAACCCCGTTTTTCTCTGAAGATTCACTATATAAAGAATAAATAGGATCACAAACAAGTTTTGCATCAATCCCCCAACTTTTAAGAAGCGAAAAACTTTTTTCATCACGTACAGTAACAAATGTACATAATTTTAAAAGATTTTTTACTAGAATTTGAGCAAATTTGTTACGAATTGGTCCAATACCTTGTGCAAAAATTATAATTTTTTTATTAAATAATATTCCAAGAGCAATTACTAAAGAATAGTAAATAAGACTTTTAACACTTGTAACATCCTGTAAAAGACTTCCGCCTCCGGAAATTAAAACATCACAACATTTAAGTGATTTTATAAGATTTTTAAAATCGAAACTTCCAACAGAATTAACACCATAAGTTTTCGAAGTATATTCAGTATCGCTTGAAAAAACAGTAATATCTGCATTTAATTGTTTTAAATGTTCTGTTAAAACTTTTAAAATAGCTTCATCACCAAAATTTTTAAAGCCATAATATCCGGATATACAAGTCTTAATCATCATTTCCTCTATATATTGAATAAACATCATCTTTATAAGGGATAGATTTAATTGCCCCTATGCCTTTTGCCTGTAAACCTGCAACAATTGATGCAAATTTAGTTGCCTCAAAAGGCGTAAAACCATGAGTTAAAGCATGCATAAAGCCGCCATTAAAAGCATCACCGGAACATGTAGTATCAATGTATTCCGTAGTATAAAAATCGGTAAAAATAATATTGCCGTTATAACCTGTATAATAACCGCAATTATCACCTGATTTTAATACAATAATCTGAATTCCCATATCCCAAAGTTTTTTTATTATATTTTCGGGAGACTCAATTTCTAAAATATTAACAGTGTCATGTTTTGTATTCATAAACAAAACATCAATATATGAATTTACACGTGAAAAATTTTCTTTTGCTTCTTCGGGTGTTGTAATTGCAGAATAATAATTTGGATCATATGCTGTCATGACACCATTTTCTTTAGCCGTTTTAAAAGCGAATTCAACCGCTTCATTTGCCGATAAAGATAAAGATTGACTTATACCTGAGGCATAAAAAATACCTGCGTTTTTAATATAATCTGAATTAATATCATCAATTGAAAGTTTTGATGGAGCTATTTTTTTTCTATAATAAACTATTTCTTTTTCATCTAAAGTTGGACGTGCAATAATATACAAGCCATTAGACTCATTAGAAAGTTTAACTTCAGAAATATCAAGTCCTTCATTTTGCCAGTTATCCATCAAAAAATCTTTAAAAGGGTCATTTCCGACACGAGTAATAAATCCGACTTTCGACCCCATTCTTAATGCAGCAACTGAAGCTGCAAGAACATCTCCGCCGTAATATTTTGATAAACAACCTGCTGAAACGAGTTTCGCATTTGTAGATAATTCAACAAGGCTTTCACCAAGCGTTACAATATCTAATTTTTCATTCATTATTTTAATTCTCTCAATATTTTTTGAGCGCGATCCGTTATTTCAGATTCACTCAAACCTTCATAAAAATCTCTGCCGACTCCGACAACTTTTGCACCCGCTGTAATATAAGACTTAACCTGTGATAATTTAACATTACCCAAAGGCATAATATTTAAAAACGGCATAGGTCTTAACAAATCCTCAATATACATAGATCCACCCATTGCTGAAATTGGATAAATTTTTATTAAAGGAATTCTCGCTTTCCAAGCGCTATAAGCTTCATTAGCTGTAGAAGTTCCTGCAATAAAAGGAATCTGTTTGTCTTTTGAAAGTTTAACAAGATTCATTGAAAATATTGGGGATGAAAGTATTTTAGCACCGGAAGTAATAGCCGCTTCAGCCTGAATTGATGTAATAATTCCGCCGGCACAAACATATGCTGATTTCGAAATTTCTTCGATAGCTTTGTAAATTGTCGGATTTTCAACATTTATTTCCAAAACTTTTATTCCACCCTTAATCAGAGCATTCGCAATATTTATAACTTCTTTAGTATCTTTACTTCTTATTATAGGAAGAACTTTTTCTTCTGCTAAAAGTTTAATTAAATTTTCTGTCATAAACTATCCTTTTTTCTAAATTTATTATATCATAAAATAAAAGGGATAGGGAAAATGAAAATATTTAAAGGTAAAGCTTTCTTTTTTAAATCAATATTATTACATGCTTTTTTAGTATTAATAATCGCATTTGTTTCTGTGAATTTTTGGGAAAAGCCAATTTATGATACTATTGTAAATTCATCAGCTGCAAAAATTTCAGGTTCAAAAGAAATTTCACTTGTTATAATCGATAATAAATCTCTTGATAATTATCGCTGGCCTTGGCCTCGCGCGTTATATGGCGAAATATTTGAATACTTTAATAATTATACAAAAGCGAAAGTTGTTGTATTTGATTCGGTTTTAAACAGTTTAGACAAAAATAATCCAGCATCTTCCGATAACTTTTTCTTTCAAACCGTAAAAAAATCTCCTAATTTCATTAGCGGATACATGGCTAATACAGAAAAATATGAAAACATTGATATTGGACAAAAATATGACCAGGATTTTAATAATAAATTTTCAATAAATATAAACGATAAAAGTTCTTTTAAAAACACTCAAAACAACAGCTACAACAGTTTGACAATGTTCCCCAAAAACTATTTTGATGCACTAAAATTTGCAGGTTCAGTCAATCTGGATTTAGACCCGATTGATGGTGTATTAAGAAAGTCTAATGATTTAATATTCTATAACAATAATTTCTATCCGTCATTAGCTTTTAGAACTTATCTTTTTGCAAACAAAAGCGATAAAATAACATTGACTAATAAACATATAATTGTTGATAATACCGGATTAAAAATTCCTATATTCAAAGAAAAAAGCGGATTAAAACATACTATAAAATTTTACAAACTATTACCCGATTCTGAATATTCACATGAAAAATTTTCAGCAATTGATATAATAAATTCTAACAGATTAATAAAAGAAGGTAAAAAGCCAATAATAGATCCGGCAGCATTTAACAACAAATTCGTCATTATTGGGGCAAATGCTCTCGGTGTTGAAGATTCATTGGAAACTCCAATTTCAATAATTCACCCCGGTGCAGATATTCAAGCAACCATTTTAGACAATTTTATTAATAATGATTTTATGCAGCCATTTTCAGCAGGACAAAATATTGTCATTATTATTGTAATGAGCATAATAACATTTATAATTATAAGAATACTGCCATTTTTACCATCACTTTTAACACTAATCGGAATAGCAATAATATATTTTATATTTTGTTTAATTTGTTTTAATAACAGTGTAATTCCACTTGTAATAACACCGCTTGCGGTTCAACTAAGCACAATGATTTTTGGCTACTCTTACAGATTTATTCTGGAAGGTAAAAACAAAGAAAAAATCAAAAATGCAATGGGCAAATATTTATCACAAGATATTATGCAAAATGTTGTTCAAAATATTGATGATATAAAATTAGGCGGCAAAAAAGCTAACGTAACAGTATTGTTTGCTGATATAAGAGGTTTTACAAGCATGTCTGAAAGAATGACAGCCGAAGAAGTTTCAGTTATTTTAAATGAATATTTTTCAGAGATTGAACCAATTATCACAAAATATAACGGAGTAATAAATAAATTCATTGGCGATGCTGTTATGGCTATTTTCGGAGAGCCCATTCAGGATTTAAACCATCCGCAAAATGCTGTTAAATGCGCCTGTGAAATGTTGAAAAAAGTTGAAGAACTTCAAGAAAAATGGTTATTTGAAGGTAAACCAAAAATTGAAATCGGGATAGGAATAAATACCGGTGAAGCCTTTGTGGGCAATATAGGTTCTGAGAAACGGCTTGAATATACAGTTATAGGTAATACTGTCAACCTTGCAAGCAGACTAGAAAGTTATAATAAAGTTTATAAAACAAATATGTTAATTAGCAATTCAACATACACACATGTAAGTGATATAGTTGATGTTATAAAGATTGCTGATGTAACAATTCGAGGAAAAGCAAAGAAAATGGATATTTACGAAGTTCTAAGATTAAGCTGATTAACTTTATCCAAAATTTTTTCTAACGCAATTTTAACATGTGAATAATTTAACCCGCCTTGCATATATGCAGTATATGGAGGTCTCAATGGCCCGTCTGCTGACAATTCTATTGTAGATCCTTCAATAAATGTTCCGCCAGCCATAATAATTTTATCCTCATATCCGGGAACATATTCAGGAATTGGGGTTACATATCCATTTATCGGAGACAAAGCTTGAATTGTCCTGCAAAACTGTTCTAAAGGTTCAGCTGAGCCAAAAGTTATATTTTGAATAATATCAGTACGTTTTTCGTAATATTTAGGTGCACTATCATAACCTATTTCATCAAAAATTTTAGCAGCCAAAACTGCTCCTTTAACAGCATCACAAACTACTGAAGGAGCCATAAAAAATCCCTGAAAAATTAACCTATGCTGATTAAACATAGCACCGCCTTCGGAGCCGATTCCGGGGGCAGTAAGTCTGTTTGCGGTTCTGTCAACATATTTAGCTTTTCCGGCGACATATCCGCCGGCTTCTACAATGCCGCCGCCGGCGTTTTTAATTAAAGATCCGCCAATTAAGTCAGCACCAACTTCTAACGGTTCTTTTGTATCTACAAATTCGCCGTAACAATTATCAACAAAACAAATACAATTTGGATTGTTCTTTTTAACAATTTTACAAATTTTTTCAATAGTTTCAAGAGAAAGCGATTTTCTGGTAGAATATCCTTTTGAACGTTGAATTAAAACCATAGTAACAGTTTCATCTATCATATTATCAAGTTTTTCAAAATCAATATCCATACCATCTTTTAATGGAACTTCGTCATACAGTACACCATGTCCGATTAATGAATCTCTTTTTGTTTCATCATCACCGGCAGTACCGATAACTTCCTGCATCGTGTCATAAGGAGCTCCGGCAACAGATACCAGCTTATCGCCGCTTCTCAAATTTCCGAATAGACAACAGGCAAGTGTATGTGTACCTGAGGCAAAATGAATTCTAACCAGTGCTTTTTCAGCCTTGAAAACATCTGCAAAAACTTTATCTAAGACTTCTCTACCCAAATCATCATGTCCGTAACCTGAAACTGTATAAAAATGCTCGGGAGCCACTTTATTTTCTATAAACGCATTTAATACTTTTTCTTGATTATAATCTCTTATATCTTCAATTTGTTCAAATTCTTTTGTTAAGCTTTTTTCGGCCTGTTTTATTAACTCTTTGCTATTCATCATATCTCCAATTCATAATTATAATATTGCAAGCAAAAAGAATCGTCAATCCGGATAGAAAATAGTAAGAGGTTAAAAATAAAAACTGCGCTTAAAATTTGTGTATGAGGATAATATTAATACTTTTTATAATGATTTTATTACCGGTCATGGCTTCTGAATACAATTTATATAAACCTGATAACTTTTCGGCAGACCAATTAAGCAGCAGTGATGAAAGAATACTATTTATCCTTGATTTTTCTAACAGTATGGATGAATATTTAGAAGGAAAACGAAAAGTTGATTTGATGGTTGATACAATGAAAAAAATCTTGCCTGCACTTAATCCGAATTTATCTGTCGGTTTAAGAGTATATGGACACAGAATGGGATTTACACCTATGGAAGCTTGCAGGGCATCTTCTTTAGTATCTCCAATATCAAGAGCAAACGGGATTAATGTTCGAAACTCACTTTTAGATATTAAACCTCGAGGAATGACACCTATTACATACTCTTTAAAACAAGCCGTAAAAAATGACTTTTTAGGTTTTACAGGTAAAAAACATATTATACTTTTGACAGACGGCGGTGAAAACTGTGATGAAAGTCCCTGCAAATACGTTATGGAACTTATAAAAGTGAGAAAAGATATTAAAATCGATGTAATTGCATTTAATATTGATGACGAGGACGACTTGTCACAACTGGAATGCACCTCACTTGTAACCAGCGGAAAATTTTATAATGCAAAAACCGCAGCCCAGCTTGCCCAAAGTTTAAACAACAGTGTTAACGGGATAAAAGAGGTTGAAGCAAAAATTATTCAAAACCCTTAAATTCTACCAGTCTAATGAGCCGTATTTACTGTACATATTAATATTACGATTAATTTTTTGTTCCACTTTCGCAATTTTTTCTAAAGTTTCAGGATTTGACATTCGTTTTTTCAAAAGTCTAAGTTCAAGCAGTTCTTCTTTAGAACGTCTTATTTTTTGTTTAATTTCTTCTCTCTGCCAGAAAAGCCAGCCCTCAAATCCGCATCCCGGAGGCACAATTACCCAGGGTGAAGACGGACAATGCTTGCAAAGAGTTAAACGCGTTTCATATCTTGAACATAAATTATTATCTTGAAGATACTTACAATAATAAAATGTAATATCTTCTCTATAATTTCCATCCTGTTTTTGAAGGTTTATAATATTATCAACGACTTCCGAATCCACACATCTTGCGGCACTTACAGATTCATAAGGTACAAATATAGACAAAAAATCTTTTGCCCCCTCATCACCACTTTCTGCTAACTTTACCAACTCATTATAAGGAACTGAAGTCGTAACAACGCGGCAACATCTGCCGCACATATGACATAAACGCTGAGGACGCTTAGATAAAAAATTTTCTGTATCATTAACCATCAAATATATTATATCTATCATGGAAAATTTATAAAAAACTGTAACATTTCTTAAAACAAAAGCAATTTTTTTTAATAAAAATACTTTATTAATATAAGTAGTAATAGGGTAGTTTTCATGCAAGGTTCATTAGGACAACAAAATATTTCGCAACAGCCTGTTCAATATCAACAGCAGCAAGGTCAAACAGTACCGATTCAGCCGGCACAACAACCTATACAACAGCCGGTTCAACAGGCAGCACAATATCCGCAGACTCAAGTTCCGCAAAATCAAAATGTCCAAGTTCCAAACTATTCCGGTGTTAATATTCAGATATTTAACCCTTCTGTAACACCACCCGGGGCAACCGCGCCTGTATATAATGTTAATGCTCCAAATTACAGTCAAAATCCAGGATGTTATCCTTCCGGTTATTATACAAACCAATGGGGACCAAATGGTCAAAATAATCAAAACGGACAAAATGGGGCTAATAACTTAACCTCATCTACAAATACAACTAATACCACAGAAAATAAAACAACTGACAAAAAAATGGAAAAACGAGAAATCGTTCAACTAACAGATGATTATATCAGAACTCTCGAAAACTATTTAAACAGTCAAGATAAAGAAGTTCGTCTGATGGGTGCAAAAGAAGTAATTGCAAGACTTGAAGAAGATCATTCCAGAAAAGATGATAAAGCATTAAATGCTCTTGTAAACAAAATGCTGCAAGACCCGTCAACTCCGGTTAGAATTCTTGCAATGAGTGCATTAGATTCAAGAGTTGTAACAGGTGATGCATTTACCGTAAATCTGTTACAACAAATGCAAAATTCACAATCCGGTTATGGACAAGATGCAACACAAGCAAGTCAAATCCTTTTGAAAATGTCAGGTCAAACAGTTGAAAAAGAATTTGAAGTTAAAGACAATAAGAAAACTGAAACTAAAAAAACAGAAGGTAAATAATGAGTATTGGTAAAGTATTTTCAAAAAACAATATAACTAAATATTTGGTTAAAGGTACCGGTATAGCAGCATTAGGCATAGTCGGCTATGATGCTCATATTATTGGCAAACTTCAATCCGATGTTTATTCAAAATCAAAAGATGCTGATGCTTGTATGAAAACATTTAGCAATACTCAATATTTATCAAGTCCGAGCATGACAACTGCCGGACTAAAAAAAGAAGTTCATAAATTCGAAACTGACAGCAATTTCCGTCATTTTATAAATTCTGCTGTCGGATACTTTAAAGGCATCGGTCAATCACTAATAAGCGCAGTTGTACCATTTGCACTAGGTTTAGGTGCAGTATTTGGAAAAGGCTGGCTTGGTAAAGGCTCCGCAATCGGTCTTGGTGCTTATGCTGTTGTAAAATTATTTAAAGACGTATTGGGTTTCGGTCATTATAATGACTTAAACAAAAAATACTAATCCTCATCAATAAGTTCCAATTTTTGTTTCCTTGAAAGATGTTTTATTCTAGATTCTTCTTTCATCGCATCTTGTTTAGTATTAAACGCTCTTTGATAAACTATTTTAACAGGTTTATTTGCGCGTGTATACTTAGCACCTTTGCCAGTTAAATGAGCCTGAAAGCGTTTTTCAACATCATCTGTATAACCGCAATACAAAGTATTTCTTTCTGTTAAAAGAATATAAGTATAATACATATATTTGTATATAAACGAAAAAGACGGTTTCTAAAACCGTCTTTTAATGTATCTTTAACAAACAGAAGTAAATCCGCCGGCTGAACAACCGGAAAATCCGCCATCTGAAAAGCTTCCACAAGAAAAACCGCCATCTGAATTTAATGTAGAAAATGCATTAGAAAAACTTTCTAAAAATCCACTGTATGCAATACTATCACCGCAGTCTGCATATAAAGAATAATCCACACTAAACGGGTTAGATGAAGAAAACATATCATAATTATTTGATTCAAACAAACTAAAAAACTGATTCATAGCTAAAGAACCTGCTGTTTCTACAGACTCAGAAGACTTTGGTGCCAATAGTCCATGAAGTTTATTATCAGAAGATTTTGTGAGAATACCGTTCATTTGAAACTCCTATATCTCGTGCTTACATTTATATAAACAAAATTTTTAACTCCAAATTTCAGCATGTTTTGCTTTTGTTACATTAATTAACATTATTTATCAATCTTTCGGTTTACATGATTAAAACCCTTGGCCGATGGCAGTTCCTAAAAATTGGTTTATTGTATATTTGGAGAGAAGGATATGTTAAAGAAAATCATATTAACTATAATTTTATTTACGGGTATGACAGCATTTTCTGCTGAAAATTATCTTAATTCTGTTGTAATTTCAGAAAACGAAGGTAAAACATCTATCGTTTTGCGGTCTGATGAAACAGCAAAAGTAAAAAAAGAAATTACTTCACCTGACAAAATAGTATTAACACTTAAAGGAGTTTCACAGTCTCCTAATATTAACACGCTTTACAAAAACGTCGCAAATATAAATAGTTTAATTATACAAAACGACAATTCTAATGACTTAAAAATATATATCGAAGCTCCGGAAATATTTAAAGCTGAGATTGTATTTGAAACACCGGATTCAGCTCCATTGAGTGTAATTAATAATATTAGCCTTGAAAAAACTATCTGGAGTATTGTTTCTATCTTAATGCTTTTGGCTATAATGTATTCTGCCAGAAACTTAACCGCAGAAAAACCACAAAAAGATATTAATGAAATTATAAAAGAACGTGAAAAAACTCTATACCGTAAGTTTCAAAAAGAAGTATCTTCTTTGCCAAGCATGAACTATAAGTTAAAAAGTTATAGAAAACATGTTCTCAAAGGCGAAACTATTAGAAGTTACGAAAACAGAACAGCAACTAAAATATAGCAACAGCCAACAGTGCAAATAGTATCAACGGTATATTGTAATGTAAAAATGTAGGGATGCAGGTGTCATTAATATGATTATGCTGTCCATCCATATTCAAACCGGCAGTTGGGCCAAGCGTAGTTCCAGATGCAGGAGAGCCCGCATCTCCAAGTGCCGCAGCCGCAGCAAAAACAACAATTGCTTCAGCCGGATTAAAACCTAAATTTATAAATATCGGCACAAACAAAACCGCTAAAATAGGGATTGTTCCGAATGATGTTCCAATACCGATTGTAATAAAAAGTCCGACAGTAAGCATTAAAAATGCCGCTAAAAGTTTTGAACCGGCCATAAACGGGATTAAAGCATTTACTAAGACTTCAATACTTCCTGTTGATTTTAGCACACCCGCAAAACCAGCCGCAACAAGCATTACAAAAGCGACATAACCCATTAAACCAATACCTTCATTTATCAAAACATCCATCTTTTCAGGATTAATAGCTCTTGTACCAAAAATTATTGACAAACCGATAAGTGCCCCTAACGGTAAAGATTTTGTCAACAGTTGAACCCCAAGAGTTGCAAATGCAGCTAATAATGTAATATAGTGGCTTCCAGTAAACCGTAAAGAACGGCGTCTTTCTTCTCTGAATGGAATATTTTCGTACTCTCTAGGTTTTCTATAAGAAATAAAAATAGCCCACAAAAGTCCAGCAAAAAGCCCAACACCCAAAATCCAAACAGCTTTCCAAACGTCATTTACACTAACAGCCATCCCGTTTAGTGTCATATTATCAGCAATAAGTCTTTGAAAAATCAAGCCAAATCCTGCCGGGAACACAATATACGGGGTTACAAGCCCGAAACATAACGCACATGCTACAGCGCGTCTATCTAATTTTAATTTATTCATTACAAAAATCAAAGGAGGGATTATCACCGGAATAAAGGCAATATGCACCGGAATGAGGTTTTGTGATGCACATGCCAATAAGGTTAAAATTAATAAAAGAATGAATTTATTGTTTTTGATAAGAAGCGAAATTCTTTTTGCAAGAATATCAGCAAGACCGGTATGTGCCATCGCAGCGGCAAACGTACCAAGCAAAATATAACTCAAAGCAGTTTCACTATTTTGCCCCATACCGTTTATAAAGACATCCATAATTTGTCCGGCATGCAACCCTGCAACTTTACCGGCAACAAGTGCTGACACAAGCAGTGCCAACAAAACATTCACTCTGCATAAACACAGTACACAAAGAAGTATTACTGATATTATTATAGGATTAATTAATAATTCCATAAACTTAACCCTCTGTGTCGCGGGTCAAGCGGCTACGCCTGCCGCAAGATTTGTCCTCATCACAATAACCTAATCTTTCACATTTCGGTACAAGATATGGTTTTAACCATGGTTCTTCTTTTGTTAATTCATCACACATCATTTTTACCATAGTTCTAATTTCGTATTGAGCACGAGTACAAAGTCTAAGATTAGCAACATGAATTAATTCTCTCAAATTCATACTAACAACAAGTGAACTTGCTGCGGCATTAGGAAGAACAAATCTCGCATCTTCAGCAGGAATACCGGCATCAACAAATCTTTGGTATTGTTCCGAAACTTGTTCCATAAATTTTTCATATTCGCCTTTTAATTCAGGATTTTTTTCAATTGTAGGCGGAATAATATAATCAAATTGTCCTTTTTCTTTAACATATCTTTGAGATTTTTGAGAAAAAGACATGTGACGATGTCTGACTAGTTGATGAGTACATGCTCTTGACACATTTGAGATTGCAAAACTTACCTGAATATGTTCAATAGTTGAATAATGACCTGAAGAAATAACTCGTTCAATAAGTTTCAACATTTTTTCTTCATCATCAGTGCTATTATAAATATTAATAGGATAGTCTGCACTATAGCATGTTCTGCAAGCCGTATAAACAGTTTTTAGCATATTTTCAGGCTTAGATATCAAATTTACTACCGGTTTATTGTTATTCATACTTTCTCCTTTTGTTAATAATATCACAATGAAATTTAGAAAGTACAAATTGTAAATTTTTTTGACTAAGAAGAATAATTGCATTTAGATTAAATTTGAATTAAATTAGTTATATGAAATCAAATTTACCCTCAAATAAAAAAGCTTTAATATGGTTAAGCGGGGCTCACTTTATAAATGATGTATATACAGGAGTTCTTAATCCGATTATGCCGTTTATTGCTGCAAAAATTGGAATTTCTATGGCAATTGCGACTGTTGTTTTAACTATTTCTCATATTTTTTCATCACTATTGCAGCCTATTTTCGGATATTTTGCTGATAATATAGTTAAAAGAACATTTATTTTCTGGGGACTTATTCTATCTTCTGTTTTCATACCCCTTTGTACGCTTCCTGATAAAATATATCCTCTTGTAATTTGCATAATTTTAGGAAGTATAGGTTCAAGTATATTTCATCCGCAAGCTTTAGGGTTTGCTTCCAAATTTTCTAAAGGTTTTGATGCTTCAAAATCAATGGCTGTATTTATCGCAATGGGAACACTGGGATATTCACTCGGACCCGTAATTTCATCCTCGATAACCCAATTTTTAGGAATGCATAAAATGCCTTTAATGACCGTTTTTGGCATTATATGGGCTTTTCTTGTTTTTAAAATGGTACCTAAAATTTCACTTTATGAAAATAAATCAGAAAAACTAAATTTTAAACTTGCATTTAAAAGTATTTTAACAAATCGGAAACTTAATATATTAAATATTATGGCAATGCTTAAAACAATGATTACCTCGTCTTGTTTTATATTGCTGCCGTTTCTATGGAAAAATACGGGTCACAAACCATTTTATATCGGTATTGCTCTTTTTACATTCATATTTGCTGGAGGTATTGGCTCTTTAATAAGCAGTAGTCTTGAAAAAAAGATAGGCACAGCCAATGTCTTTTATATATCAATGATTGCGACATTTCCGTTAATGATATTATTTCTTTTAAGTTATAAAAGTTATCCCGCATTATCATTGATGATATTTGTAATTATAGGGTTTATATCCATGATGGCTACACCTGTTCTAATGCTTATGGCACAGAATGTTTTACCTGAATACAAAAGTATTATATCAGGGTTTATAAACGGATTTTCATGGGGAGTAGTGGCTGTAATAATATCAATACTTGGCTTTACTGCTGAGAAAGTAGGTATTCCTTTGGTTTTAATTGTTGTTTCTGCTATACCAGCTGTATGTTCCATACTTGTAAAAGAATTATTTAAACAAGATATGTAAAGTTTTATTAAGCGCCATATAGCTACTAATAACTAATACTTAAGGATTAGGAATGCATAATTTACTTAAGCAATTGACTGTTAATTTTTTGTGTTAGAATATAAGTATGGTCTTATAGATCTTAAGTTTACACAGTATAAGAAGAGGAAGGTTAATATGACATTACCAAATGTAGCATATTTCTCAATGGAAATCGCTATTGATCAGTCTTTAAAGACTTACTCCGGCGGTTTAGGTTTTTTAGCCGGGTCTCATATGTTGTCTGCAGGTTACTTACAAATGCCAATGGTTGGTGTAACAATGTTGTGGTCATACGGTTATTATGACCAACGTATAGCACATGACGGCCAGGTTGAAGTTGCATATATCAGAAAATATTATGACTTTTTAAAAGATATTAATGTATCAACTGAAGTTGATATTTTTGGAGAAAAAGTTAAAGTAAAAGCTTATCTTGTAGAACCTGATTTGTTTGGCACATGTCCTGTATATCTTTTAACTACAGATATAGAAGGCAATAGTGATTGGGCAAAAAGTATTTCTCACAAACTTTATGATGGTAATGAAAAAATAAGAATTGCACAGGAAACTGTTCTTGGTGTTGCCGGTATTAGAATTTTGCAAGCTGTAGGTTACAATTTTGATGTTGTTCATATGAACGAGGGGCACGCATTACCAGCTGCATTTGAATTATTAAGACAATATAACGGCAACCTTGAAGAAGTTAAAAAGAAAACCGTATTTACAACTCACACTCCTGTTGCAGCCGGCAACGAAGTTCATTGGGTTGATACACTTATGGAAGGCGGCTTCTTTGCAGGATGTTCAAGAGAAACCGCAGTTCAATTAGGTGGAGAAAACTTCTCATTAACAGTTGCAGCACTTAGAATGTCAAGAATTGCAAATGCAGTATCGCAGCTTCATGGACTTGTTGCAAACAAAATGTGGGAATGGGTTGAAGGCAGATGCCCAATTAGAGCTATTACTAATGCCGTAAACCTTCATTACTGGCAAGATGACAGAATTAAAAATGCACAAACAGCTTACGATTTGTTATCTGTAAAAAGAGAAATGAAAGCTGAATTATTTGAATATGTAGCAAATGTCGCAGGAAAAAGATTTGATCCTGATGTTTTAACAATTACCTGGGCAAGAAGATTTGCTGATTACAAACGCGCATGGTTAATATTAATGGATAAAGATAGAATTAATAAGCTATTAGAAGCCAACAAGATTCAGATTATCTTTGCCGGAAAATTCCATCCAGATGATGTTATGGGTAAAGAAATGTTTAACAAACTCCTTAACCGCTCTCACAGCTTGAAAAATGTTGTTGTACTTCCTGGTTATGAACTGGAACTATCCGGAAAATTAAAAAGAGGCTCTGATATCTGGTTAAATACACCATTAAGACCATTTGAGGCATCTGGAACTTCTGGTATGTCAGCTAATGCTAATGGTACACTACACTTCTCAACATTTGATGGCTGGACAGTAGAAGGTACATTTGACGGTATTAATGGATATACAATTGAATATCCTGAACTTGATGATGAAATGCCTTGGGAAGAACGTCATTGGAAAGATCATGAATGTATGATGAATAAATTTGAAAAAGAAATTATTCCAACATACTATGAAAACAAACAAGAATGGGCTCGTTTAATGAGACAAGCTATCAGAACATCAGAAGCATATTTCAATTCTGATAGAATGGTAATCGAATATTATAATAGATTATATAATCCGATTGCACATAACGATTCCTGCTCAGGTGAAGAGAAAAAAGAAATGAATATTTCAGAAACTCCGACATTTGATGCCTGGACATTCTCAAATATAAAATAAAATATAAAGAGACTTCTTAAAAGAAGTCTCTTTTTTTACCCTTGACAAACAGCGAAAAATCGGAAATAATAAGATAGAAGAAGAACGGAAGTTTGGAAGTCAAGAGGTCAAGCTATTAAAGGTGCTTCGCATAAAAATAAGTCTCTGGCTTGTCATCTTCTTGCCATCTGAGCAACTACGGAGGTAAATATATGTTTAACAAAACTTCACACATCGCCCCCCCCCCAAGCGTAGCCGCTTGACCCACCACTTGGGTTTTGGTGTTATTTTCAAGGCGTCATTGCGAGGAGCAAAGCGACACAGCAATCCGAGTCACATCCCCCTCTACCTCTGGGAGAGGGAAGAATTTCAATGCGAGTTTTTACGAGCATTAGAAATTCGGGTGAGGGTGCTACGCACGTAGCCCAGCCGATAAATATTGGTGATAATTTTGTAAATTCGGGTGAGGGTAAAAGATAAGGT
>CATLEG010000035.1 GCA_949915775.1 uncultured Candidatus Melainabacteria bacterium
TTTCCTGTCCTTTATGACATCTGCATTGCTTCTTGTTGCCTTAGTTGTCGGAGCAATGCTAGGCTTTTTCGGCTGAGAATTGCTGCTCGGCTCTTGACTTGTCGGCGGTGTTACAGGCTCGGTCGGTGTTGGCTCTTTCAAGCCTTTAACGGCTTTATCTAAGGCGTCGATAGCTTTGTCAATATCTGCTTTGCTTGCCTTTTCTTCAAGTGCTTTTGCACTTTCAATTGCCTTTGTCAGCTCTGCAAAGCTCTCGTCACTATAATTGCCTTGCTCTATTTTTTCTGCCTTTTCAATTTCGGCTTTTAGTTTATCCATTGCTATTGTTCTGTCTGTAATTGCATACATAGCGTGACCGTCAACATCAAAGAATTCAACTTTTGTTATACCATAAACATGTTCCTTTGCTCCGTTCCATGCCCATGTGTATGCTGTCAGCTTGACATCATCACCTGTTGCTATCGGATTTTTCAAAGGCAATTCAACTACTACGCCTTTTTTGCCCTTTATTGCTTCTTCTTCCGTTCCCGTACCAACGATTTTGGCATAGCTTTCAGTTCCTGCTATTATTGCCTTTAATTCAATTGAAGCATACTTGTTAAACGATACATCGTCCGCACAGTCTAATGTCAGTTTTACTTTAACCGCACCGTTCATTGATTCTTCTGCTTTTTTATTAATTAACTCTGACTCAGCTCCGCCTTTTCTTATGTTGATAAAAGGCTCGCCGGCATCTTCTGTAGTTAAATTTTCAATAGCGCTGAACAGCGTATCTTTTGCATTAGAATAGAACGATTTGAACTCATTTTCCTTCGCAAAGGCATCTTTAGCGGCGTTTAAAGCCGTTTGAAATGCCTGCCAGCTTTCATTACTGTAGATATTTTCAATTGCTTCTGCTGTTTTAATAACATTGTCTAATTCCGCTCTTATTTCTGTTGTATCTGCAGGTGATTCTTTTAGCTTATTAAGAGCTGTTATTAATTTTTGAGTTCTCTCATCTACTTCGCTTTGAAAAATCGTACCTGAATTATTTTGGGCAATTGACTTTGCTCGTGCCAATGCTCCTGTATTACTGGCATATACATCGTTCCATGCCGCTGAATTAAAATCAATTTTATTGCTTTCATTTTCTTCAAAAAATGTTTCAGCAAGTGTAATTGCATCATTTAAATCCTTTTTACTTACTCCGATACTGTAAACCTGAACTTTTAAAACATTCGATTCTGAAGCATAATAGTTTTCTGTTTCTGCCATAAAGCCTTTTATATAATAACTGTTTGGCGATATACGGGAATTATTATAATTATAACCGCTTTCATTTTTACAAGCTTCATCACTAAATAGCTTGTATGTTATTTCTCCGTCGCCTGCTGTTATTTTAACCTTTGGTTTAAATCCTCCCTCAGTGCCGTAATTAATTGATTCACATGTTATTGTGAAGCTTGAGGCTTGTTTTATTTTTGTTACTTTATTTAGTGCCGACGCTAAGGCTATAACCTCATTATCGACTTCTGTTTGTGTTGCCGAAGCATTCTCATTAACAGTTTTAGCATGAGCTATTGCTGTCTCCAGTTCTGTGATATTGTTATATTTACTTTTATCTATTCCCGATAAAAATGTTTCCGCTTCGGTTATTTTATTTTGTAAGGCTGTTTTATTAACTGATGTGCTGTCATCATCAAGATTAGGATTAACTATTATTTGTCCTGGCCAATTTAATGATTCCATTGTTGTTTTTACTGTTTC
The DNA here is from genome assembly GCA_949915775.1 of uncultured Candidatus Melainabacteria bacterium. Taxonomy (GTDB): domain Bacteria; phylum Cyanobacteriota; class Vampirovibrionia; order Gastranaerophilales; family Gastranaerophilaceae; genus Stercorousia. Next base: position 1,747 of record CATLEG010000035.1, read on the forward strand.
ATTTTTTACATATGCTATAGCCGTCGTTGGAACATCATTAAATACATTAAGGATTGTTGACTGATTCAATGAATTAGCATATATATAAAGTTTTTCTAATGAAGTACATTTATAAAATCCATATGAATTTAGCTTAAAATCATCTCCGGTATATTTACAAGTAACTTTTTTCAATGATGCTGTTTCTCGAAAAATATACTGTGGTAATGTTTTATATCCTTTTGGAACAACAACATTTTCAACAGAACATGTTTGACTTTTTGTTGTTCTAAATAAAGATTTACCTATAACTAATTTTTCATTTTCAGAATTATATGTAACCTCATCAATCACTACATTATCAGGTAATGTAACATCTGTTATTAAATTATCAAATGCTGCTATAGTAGCTACGCCATCAGATACTGTATATGTGAAATGACTGCTATCATTGGTTCCTTCTGCAAACGCTGCAAGACTTACAGCATTTAAACTTATTAAACCTGTAAGTAAAACACTTAAAAAGCGTTTTAAGTATTTCATCTTCATTTTCTTTCCCCTCCTAAATTATAAAGAAAAATGACACCCGTTACAATAATAACAAGGTGTCATTTTTAATATTTATTTTATTATCCCATTATTGCGGATATTATAGTTTCTCCGCTTTCTGTTACAGAATTAGTTTCTCTATCAAAAAGAGCAAATCCATATATTCCAGTGAATCCGTTATCCCAATATGCTGTTACAATATTATTTTTATTAGATAACACATTAATTGCTGATAAGTACATTTCTCTGCTATCAATATTCTTTTTATCAATAGCACCATATTCCCCCACAAAAACAGGCATATTCTTACTCTTAGCAAAATCAGAAATCTTCTTAAATTGTGTTTCTATTGTTTCTATATCTTCATCCCATTCGTCTGTGCCATTCTCATTTAAAGCAAAATCATCAGGCTCATAATAATGAACAGAAAGCATTAATCTGTCAGAAGCTGTATCATTTGGCTTAGAAAATCCCGAAACAGTATAATCGATATTTGTATTATAACCTGCAACTATTAGCACACGGTCTGTGTTCTTGCCGCCTGCATTTCTAACTGCATCTACAAATGCATTGTTTAATGTATTTACATTGCTTAACTGTTCAGTAGTCGGAGCAGTTGTATAACTGCCGTTATTCAGTTCGTTAAAACCTTCAAATATCAGCTTTTGGTCATAGTCTGCAAAGTTTACGGCTATATCTGTCCACAAATCGGAAAACTTATTTTTAATATTATTAAATTCAGTTCCTGTCTTTGTGATATCAAGCCACATACCATCAACATTTGCACCGCCGTCATTATGAACATCAATTACAACATAAAGACCGGAAGCAATAGCTACATCAACTACCTGTTTTACTCTAGCCATATATGTATCGTCTACAGTATATTTTCCGTTTTCAAGCACAATCTTATCCATGTATGAAACAGGTATTCTCACTGTGTCAAAACCGCTTACCTTAACTGTATCAAACATTGGCTTGCTTACAGGGAACTTATTGTTCCAAAGTGTTTCATCTGCTGCACCGTCTGTTGTGGAGTCAAGTGCGTTTCCTAAGTTCCATGCTTTACCCATTTTTGAAGCTAACTATGAAGCTGTGTTTCCGCTTACTTCTGCTGGAATCGGTGAACGGTTGTCATAAATTTTGATTTCCTTTACTGTACAGCCGTCAAAGCAAACATTGAATTCAGTCAAGCTATCGCTTACATCAAATGTGTACTTGTGTGTTCCCAATGTGACAGGAATATATGCACCGCCAATTTTCTGTTCTTGGCTATAAAGCTCAGCTTGCATATAACTGTTGTCGGCAGGAACAGTTGTGTAATCAGCTGTCACCTCAACTGTTGGACTTCTGTAGCCTTTCAGCGAGAAGTTGAACACATAAATACTGTCCTCATTACCTGAAAACCAATAATCCTGATTTCCTGTTTCAAGCGTCAGTTCAGAAGCTGCACCCTTTGTCCAGTTCCCCTTGATAACTGATTCTTCGGGAGTTTTGTCATAGATTTTGATTTCTGTTACCTCACAGGCATCGAAACAAGCCGCAAGCTTATGAGCGTCACTGTCAATGCTGTATGAGTAAGTAACTGTTGAGCCTGCAACAGCCTTTTTGTAGCCGTATTCTTCTACAGGAGTAAATTTCTCATTTTCCTGCTGAAAGTTTTCCGCATAGTACAAAGTAGCTTCTTTGTACAAATCATTACCCAAATCATTGTCATAGGTTACCGTAACATCGACTGTCGGATTGGTGAATCCCTTTGTAGAAAAGCCCGAAAAATAAATGTTATATTCATTTGCATTTACTTTTACATCGGAATCACCCGAAACAGTCATATTTGAAGCTGTTCCTTTATGCCATGAGCCTGTAATTACAGTTTCTTTGCCTTGTTTTTCATTAAGTACAACAGAGTTCAGCTTAACAGAGCCTTCACCGAAATTATCTGCTATGAGATTAAAACCGTAAAGTTCTTTCCCTGTATTAATGCTGCTTTCAAGAGTATCAAAAGACACTGTGCTTGAATATACTTCACCGATTTCAGGCTCTGCCTGTCCTACAGAAGTCTTATCCCAACCGCCCCAGTCACCGTCAAATGACAGCAATCCGAATGTTTCGGTCGGTATATCTACCAAAGAATTATACTCATAATTTAAGGTAATAGATTCATATCCCTCTAAATCAGTATCCAAAAATGTGATTGTAGTACCTTGAGTATAATCACCGCTGATACTTATATCCTTTGCAAATACTGTGCCGACCGTACCTGTTGCCATTGATACAGCAACAGCCGCTGCAGATAATGCAGAATTAGCTTCTTTTTTAGCATTTTGTCCTCCTATAATTTCATGCTTGATTTCTTCTATTTATAATAAATTTCCAGAAAATATTATAACTAAAATATTATTGACCTTAGCACCCTTAACTTTATTCTATTGTCAAGCTGCGTTAATTACAACATTTATTTCCATTGTGATTTAAGTTTAATTATATTACAATATTAATTGCAATATTTTTTGTCGCAAAATGAAATGTTTTTCGAGATATTTTGAATTTTAAGTTTTCGTGTTGATATTTGTTGTAATTAATATAATTATATCACAATTTTATTTGTTAGTAAATATGCATAATGCCAAAAGCTGTCATCATTTTTTGTGCATTTGTATAAAATATTTTATTTATATTTGGAGGATATTCTCATGTTTAAAATTATTTCTCATGGAAAGAAAAAACTTACTATTAAGGCAGTTGGCGATTTATGGCTCCAATCAAAAAAACTTAATGTTAAATCCTCATCATATTGCAACTATAAAAGAACTCTTGAAAAACATATTTATCCTGCACTCGGTGAATTAAAATATTCTGCAATAACCAAAAGTCAACTAAACAGTTTTATTGAAAATCTCTTTTCATCGGGTAGAAAAGACGGTAAAGGAGGATTATCTGACAGTACCGTAAAAGATATTATAACCTTGCTTAAATCTGTTTCTAAGTTTGCCCATAGTGAATTTGATTTAAAAGATATTTGTGAAAACTTAAAGCTGAGTCAGTTAAAAAAAACGAAATTCAGATTTTATCCACTAGCGAAAGAAAAAAACTTAAATTATATTTGCTTAACGAACTTAATCTTCCCAATCTATGTATACTGTTAAGTTTGTACACAGGCTTGAGAATCGGTGAAATCTGCGGTTTGCAATGGCAGGATATTAATTTAAAACAAAGCAGTATATCAGTTACTAAAACAGTTGAAAGAATATCAATGGGCGATGGTAAGACAAAGGTAGTTATTAATCCTCCTAAAACTAAGTCATCAATTAGAAAAGTATATATGCCAAGTTTTCTTGTGGATATCTTAAAAAGTTACAAGTCATCGCCTGAGTTATTCATTTTATCGGGACAAATTCAACCAAAAGAGCCAAGATTTTTACAATACCATTTTAAAACAGTAATTAAAAAGTTGAATATAAGTGGTTTATCTTTTCATTCATTACGTCATACTTATGCTTCAATGTGCATTGAAAATGGTTTTGACCCTAAGACTTTAAGTGAGCTTTTAGGTCATGCAGATGTAAAAATAACGCTTAACACATATGTTCATTCTTCGGATAGTTTGAAGAAAAAATATGTTAAGCGTTTAGCCGGATAATCCCGTAAATACGGCTTTTTATATACTTTTATATATTCATAAAATATTTCATTTCATGAACACCAAGGCATATATCTTTATTGATATATGTCTTTTTTAATTTTACCTTATTTTCGAGTTAAGCACAATATATTGTATCTAAATTCAAAATATTTTATATTATTAACAAAATGTACGAATTCATTCTATTTCGGCTTTTACCTCAACTCCGCCTTTAAAGATTATCAGCAGTTCTTCTTTGGATATCACTTTTATACATTCGATAAGCTTTCTGATTATAATATTATCAAATATTTCAAGCTTAAACTTCTCTTGTTCTATTAATTCCATTGCCGAATCTATTTTATTCTGAGTATCAGCAGATACTTTTGCTTTTTGCTTTAGCTCTGTTAATCTTTCATTTATTGACTGTTCTTCATTAAAAATCTTGGCGAATTCCGCATCTAGCTTGTCCTCATCACATTCACCCGAAGCTATTAATCCTACCAGATCGTTCCTTGTTTTATTTAATTCCCTTAATCTGTTTTCAAGGTTTAATATCTCCTGCTGTCCCTGACATTCAAGTACCGAACCGATATTCGCTTTCAGTATTTTTGCAATTTCATCTCGACATCCTAAATATTCATTTACGGCACTTAATATCGCTTTATGCAGTTTTTCTTCTTTTAAAGTCGGAGAATCCGTGCAGTATTTTGTTCCGTGTTCTAAACGGCTGATACATCTCCATACCACCTGCTTTTTTCCTCTTGCTGCCCATGTGGTCCTTCTGTACGGTGTTCCGCAGTTTCCGCATATCAGCAGTTCCGAAAGTGCATATTTGCTTGCATATTTACCCTGCTCGGTTAATGTCTTATCTGATATTTTCCTTTTGCTTGTTCTTCTTGCAAGCTCCTGCTGAACTCGGTTGTATGTATCACGGTCTATTATCGGCTCATGATGGTTTGTTACCAGATACATCGGTCTTTCACCCTTGTTTTTCTTGACTTTTTTGCTTATGCAGTCTACTGTAAATGTTTTTTGCAGAAGTGCGTCACCTACATACTTTTCATTTTTCAGTATAGTGCTTATTGTCTGCCTGTGCCAGTCTGTTTTACCGTGTGATGTTTTTCTGCCAAGCAGTGCAAGCCTTTTTGCTATATCGGTCATACTGTATCCGTCTAAGAACAAATCATATATCATTCTTACTGTTTCCGCTTCTTCGGGGACTATTTCCGGCTTGCCGTCAGCTCCTTTTCTGTAGCCTAATAGGTGCTTATATTGAAACGATACCCTACCCTCTGCAAATGCTTTCTGCTTACCCCATGATACATTTTTGCTTATGGATTCGGATTCTGCCTGTGCGAATGATCCGTGAAGAGCAATCATAAATTCTGACGGCATCGTCAGTGTGTTTATGTTTTCTTTTTCAAACACAACCCCTATACCAAGATCCTTCAGCTGTCTGACATATTCAAGGCAATCAACTGTATTTCGCGCAAATCTTGATATCGACTTGGTTATTACAAGGTCGATCTTCTGCTTTTTGCACATTCTTATCATTTTCAGAAATTCAGGTCTTTTCTTTGCCTGAGTTCCGGATATACCCTCGTCAGCAAAAATCCCTGCCAGAGTCCATTCTCTCTTTTGGTTTATTAAATCAGTATAATATGCTATCTGAACATTGTAGCTGTTCTGCTGTTCTTACTGATCGGTTGATACCCTGCAATAAGCTGCTACTCGAAGCTGCTTATACTTATTTTTACTTTCAAGGGGATTTATAACCGCCGGAATGACTTTAACATTCGGAGCTGTCTGTACCATCTTTATCAGTCCTTTCGGTAACATTTTTTATTGTCACGCCGTTTATAAATTCTATCTCTATGGTATAGAAATGACCTATCAAAATCCTTGACACACAGGATTTTAACAGGTCATAATCTATTATGTTCAATTGTTCTTTTCCCGAAAGCAGTTCCTTGAGATACTCTGTTTTCTGCGGTCCTTCATCATATGTGCAGCATTCATATTTCAGTTCTGCCAGCTTTAGGATTTCTGTTTTGGCTTTTTCAGTATCTATTTGTGGATTATCCATTAATCTGTTTACCTCATTCTGCTTACATTTCACTTCAATTCCAGGTTCATAACCGCTTATCTCCGAATCTGTATTCAGCAAGTCGGGATTAGCAATAACGGCATTTAAAATATGCAGCAATATATCCTTAATCATATTATCTGTCAGACGATAATTAAACCTTGAGCATTCGGGATTTCTGCAGTTCCATTTATCAGTCTGAGTGTTACCTCCGATTCTTGAAAGCTTGTGTCCGCATTCCGTGCAGTATGTAAGACTTCTTATTATTTTCAATTCTTCGCTTATTTCGTTAACCGATGTTGCTTTGCTTTTCTTCCTTGCATTTGCACGGTAAAATGTTTCACTGTCAATTAATGCAGTATAACCGTCTTTTCCGAGATACTTTTCATTTTCAAGTATCCGTTTAACCATATTTTTATTCCAGTCAAATGTAATTCCTAGTAATGTAAGTATACTTTTAAAAAAGCCCGTATTTTCAAGGGTTTTCAATTCTCAAAAGGTCTAATTTTCGTATAAAATCGGTTATATTCGTATAAAATTCGTATAGAAATAACGGCGCATATGTGCTATAATAGCCCTATCAAATACAAGGGGGCTGACAAAATGGCTGATAAGGTAAGAACAAAAACCAAATACAAAAGCATTTACTACAACAACACAACTAAAAAGTATGATGTAAAGTATAACTATAAAGAATATTCTATTGAGACTGGCAAAAATGTATATAAATCAAAGTGGGCGTATAACCTTAATACAATAACTGAAGCCCGTGCTGAACTTGCTAGACTTCAAACTGCAGGCGTTAAAACTGATGATAAAGATATAACATTATCGGGCGCATATGAACTATGGGAAATAAAAGCAATAGGTCAAAACTTTAGCCCTATTACAATAAAAAATACATCTAATTTTATGACAATGATATACCAATTTTTGCCAGCCTCAACCAAACTCAAAGACATTGACGAAGATGTTTATTATAAGTTTTGTGCTAATATAAGAAGTCAAGGTTATTCAGAAGAAACATTATTTTCATTAAATACAACTTTTAGAAAAGTTATAAATCACGCCTTTAAAAAACGCCTTATAACAAATAATTTTTTGCTCTATACTGACAATATGAAAACTAAAAGAAAAGAAGATTATAGAGTTATAAGTAAAGAAGAATATGACTTGATAGATAATTATTTTAAAGATAATAAATGTATTCGTAAAGGTCAAAACAGTTATAAAAAATATAGATTTATCTATAATCTTTTATATTATACTGGGCTTAGAATAGGTGAAGCATTAGCATTAACTTACAATGATTTTGAAGAGTTTAGTTATTATAAAAAATCTGATGAACCTTTAAAAATTGCTCCTAGTTCTGAATTAGTAAAAAACAAACATTTACAAGGAACAAGAGTTATTATAAATAAATCTTTTGTAAGTAGAGAAAACTTATTAAAAGATACAAAAAATTATAAAAAAAGAACTATTCCGTTAAGCCCTTCAACAGAACGCCTTTATATGAGACTGAAAGAAGAACATAAACAAAATGGCGGAAATATGGAAGATAAAATATTTACACTTACATATAGCGCATATGATAGCACTATAAGAAAAGCCTGCAATAATTTAGATATTCCCGTATGTTCTTGCCACGATTTTCGGCATACTTTTATATCTAATCTAATTAAAAAAAATATACCGCTAACGGTAATTGAAAAGGTAAGTGGTGATAATCAAAATACAATACTTCAAAGATATTCACACATGTTCGAGTCTGATGAAGTAATGATATTAACAGCCTTACAAGATTTATAATTATTAGCCTAATAAGTTGCCTAAGGGTGGCGCTTGCGCCTACAAGGGGGGCACCGCTCCGCCGTTTTCGGCGGGGTGGGGGGTTCCCTATTATTACCCTTAGGCAACTTCTGTGCAATTATTAAATTTTTATAAACTCACCCTCATTTTTCAGATAGTTATCTGAGTTTTTTGTTCAAAAAAGCACTAGTTTTTGCACAAAAGTTAATCTGTGCAAAATGTGCAAAATGTGCAACTTCTGTGCAAAACTCAATTATAAGTGCAAAAACGGCAATAGAAAAGATTAGGTGAGTTTGTAAAAATTCCATTCACTTAAAAGCGTTAGCAATCTCGAAGATAGGCGTTAGCCGTTCTGAGAGTTGCGGCAAGCGTAAGGCGGAAACGGCGTTAGCCGTTGTAGCGTATAAAAATATGTATTGTATCTTTTCAGTTTGTTAAAACTGAAAAGAATAAACATATCAATTCTAAAATGTTCTTGTTTTCTCTACTATTGATTTTTTTTAAATTGTATAATAAAATTATTTTAAGCATAAAAAAAAGCCGTCTGGTAAACGGCTATAAGCATTAAAAAAGGTATAAAAAAATGTATACAGTTATTAGCGCATTTTTACGCTCAATTTCTATATATTTATATTATTATAAAAATAAATAAAAGTCAACAGATGTATTCTATTGATTTTATATATACCTTTTAAATGCTCCTTTTTATGCTAATAAAATAAAAAAAGGAGATAGATACAATCAATGATAATAATTTAAAAGAAGAAAAAGAAGAATTAAGGGGTAAAAAGATTTTAATAACTTTTAATAATCCTCAAAATTGGGGCTATATAGTTAATGAACCTGATGATATGAAAAAGGTTTTATTTGTTCCTGTAACTGGAAGATTTTCAAGTATATTATATATGTCTTGCACAAAAGAAATCGGAAAAGAAGGAACTGTACATTTTCATTTATTTATATTAGCATATCAAGCCCTATGGCGCACAAGTCTACAAAAATTATTCCCTCACGCTGATATAAGATTTTGTAATCAAGAACCAAAAGTTATTGATGATTATATAAAAAAGATTGGCAAGCAAGAAGGCACTGAAAAAGAAGAAACCCGTATTGACGGTTATCAATTTGAGTGGGGTGAAATCCCTATTAAAAAGCAAGGCAAAAGAACAGATTTAGACAAATTAAAAAGCCTTATCCTTGACGGAAAAAGTAATGCTGAAATATATAATATCAACGCTGATTATATGAAATACTGCAACTCAATAGATAGAGTAAGAAATGACCTATTAACTGATAAATATAAAAAGACTTGGCGTGATTTAGAAGTTCATTATATCTTTGGTAAGTCTGGAACTGGTAAAACAAGATACGTTATGGAAAAATACGGCTATGAAAATGTATACCGTATAACAGATTATGAACACCCTTGGGATGGCTATAATAATCAAAAAGTAGTTGTATTTGAAGAATTTAGAAGTAGTTTAAAAATACAAGATATGTTAAATTACCTCGACGGTTATCCATTGTCTTTACCTTCAAGATATGCAAATAGGCAAGCGTGTTTTGTAATAGTATATATCATAACAAATATTGGTATTGAAGAACAATTCGCAAGTGTTCAAGAAAACCATTTAGAAACTTATCAAGCATTTTTAAGAAGAATACACGACATAAGAGAATACACAAATAACGGAATAGTTGAGTATAAACAAGGTAAAGATGAAAATGATGAGTATAATTATTTTGATGAAAACAATCACAAATATATGGAAAAAATAAAAGATAAAAAAGAAAACAAAACCTATAAAAAGGTTTCTTAATATAACATAAAGACAGGGGCTTAAAGCCCTTGTTTTTTTCTTTGAGAAGATAAGTAGCACATATGTGCTACTTTTGTCTATGGCTGTAAAGCCTTAAAGCCGTCCACGGGCACGGTGGCCCATACTGAAAACGTAGTTTTCAATAGTATGGGCCTACTATTGACTTGGGGCAAGTTAATTTTATATAATTTAGACATAGAAAAAATACACAAGAAAGGAATGATTTAATCGGAAATAAAAATGTAGTAATAAGTCAAGAAAATTATAAGGCTGGTTCTGTTAATGGCATATGGGCTGAACAAAATCACGCACTTGATAACGCAAGAGAAAAGAATTATAGAGATGATTTAACATATAAAAACACAACACTTGAACACGAAAAAGATGTTGATAAATATAAAAATTGTAGGGAATATTTAGACCACTTCATAAAAGAAAATGACATCAAGGGAAGGATAAGGCTTGATGATGGAAAAAGGGCAACTAATGTATTAACAAGTTGTGTTATAACACTAAGCACTGAAGCATATCAAAGTATGACTGCACAACAAAGAGAACAATACTTTCGTGATGGGCTTGATTATCTTAAAGAATGTTATCCAAATTATAAAATATTAGACGCAACTATTCATCGTGATGAAGGTTATTATGATGATAATAATAAATGGCAAAAAGGGTTAGACCATTTACAAGTTTTGTCTATTCCACTTTATTATAATCAAGAAAAAAATCAACTTGAAATCTCAACAACTAAGGCTGAAAAAGAACACTTAATAAGAGAAATGGAAAGAGAAGGAAGAGACACAAGCCACATTGATTTAAGAGAACAACGCCAATATTTACACGATCGTTTTGTTGATTACAATAGAGACCGTGGGCGTGATTTTGATTATAAAAGTAGAGAAGGACATCAAAGTAGATTGAATGTTAAAATGTATAAAAAAGTTAAAGACAGGGAAAAAGAAATAGACAGGGCTGTTAATAATCTAAATAGAGATTTTAATAACAGAGATAAAGAATTAAAAGAAAAAGAAGAACAACTAAAAGATAGAGAAAAAGAACAATCTCGTTTTGATAAATATTTTGAATTAAGAGACCAATTTTTATCAATGACAAGCCTAAACGAATATGAATATATGAAGGCGGTCAAAGCGTATGAAAAAACGGGAGACCCCGTTTTTCATTACTTTGACGCTCATAATCAATATCGTGAAGGCGTTCTTATACCTGAGATAAAAAACCCTTCAAGAAGTGAAGAAGAAAGACAACAACTTAATAGAGAATGTCATAATTTTAATGAAGGAAAAGAAGTTCATCTAATCAAAGAAAGAGAAAGATTAGAGACAAGAAATGAACCACAAAAAGAACAAGAAAGAGACGCACCAAGTCGTTAAATTAGGCAAATGTCAAGGAAAAGGAGGAAGATTTTTTTGAGCGTATTTCTCAAAAAAATACTCTCCCCTTGACATTGTAGTGTATAGATACAATTTTTAACAAGGGGAAAGACCATAAAGGGGCTTTCTCCTTGTTTGTTATATATCTATACATTTCTTCTGTTATGTGGTATAATCATATAAATAAAATAGAGATTAGAGAGGGAAATATTATGCTAGTTGATATATCAGAAACATTTGAGTTGTTGTTTGATAAGAATAATAATGTTGCTTATAAGGCATTACAAGAATTACAAAAAGAAAGCGAAAATTCAGATTGTATTTATCCTTATATGGACAGATTAAGTGATATGCTTGATGATGATAATTCTTATATTCGTACAAGGGGGCTTACATTACTTGCATATAATGCTAAATGGGATAAAGATTATAAGATTGATGAAATCATTGATAAATACTTAAAGCATATAACAGATATTAAACCTATTACAGCAAGACAATGTATTAAGTTGTTACCATTTATTGCAAGGTATAAACCAGAGTTAAGGAATGATATTATTTCCGCGCTCCATAAAGCAAATATATCCATTTATGATGATAGTATGCAACCATTAGTTTATAAGGATATTCAAAAAACATTAAAAGAAATTAAAAAAATGTAAAAACGCAAATGAGCAACTTTTTGTGAGTTGCTTATTTTTTTATACATATAGCATACTCAATTATCCCGTATCTAATACATATAGGATATGTATAAATGGGCTTGATTTCGGCACAATCATTTTTAAATTGTCTCGGCTTGTGTCTACCCTTAGGGGCAAAATAAAAACCATTCTGCCGAAAAATTCGTATAAATTAGTATAAATGTTTCACGGGAAACATTAAAAAATGGCTTAAATTCAAGGTTTTTAATAAATTATATTGTTCCTAGTAATGAAATCTGACTTATACTCATTTGTCTTGCTATCTCAGACATAGATCTGCCGTCTAAATACAGTTTAAATATATATATTATCGCCTGTCTTTCTGTAGGTTCTTCTACTATTTCACCCTTTTGCATTGTATAGCCAAAGGGAATATTACGGTTTTTCTTCATTTTTTCACTTCCCTTCTTCACTTCAACATTACCACATTTTTTTCTGTAATGCTATCACCAAATACAATAAAAAAGTGACTTGTATTTTGGTTACAAGTCACATATTTATTAACTGAAAAAATTTATATATTTGCGTTTTCCGTAAAAGCTTCTAAGTAAATTAACGGTTTCAGATTTTTCGTCAACTGAATATATTAAAATGTAATTTTCTATTACTATTTTTCTATATCCCAATGCATCTAATGGTTCACTGCAGAGAGGATACATATATGGCATTTCTTTCAGTTTTATAATCGAATCATCAATTTTCTTCATTAATTTTTTTGCAGCATTCGGTACTGTCAAAATTGCTGATATATAATCAAAAGTATTTTCTAAGTCCTTTACAAATTCGGGAGCAAATATTAATTTATACATATCCGTATTTTTCCCTCATTTTTTCTAATATACTTTCGCCGTCTATACCCTCATTATCATCTATTTGTCTCTGAGAAATCAAAAGTTTTCTGAAAATATCTGCTGCTGCCATTTCTCTTTCATAAATTTCATTACTCATTACAACCATATCTTCATAGCCGTTTTTAGTTATAAAAATCGGTTCCTGTGATCTATGACATAGTTCAGAAATTTCGGTTGTATTTCTTAAATCTGTTATTGGTCTTATTTGCGGCATAATAACACCTCCATTTTTATTATGTCATAATTATATCATAATTATGTACAATTGTCAATTGAGTTTTCTTTAAATTTCAAACCGCCTACTAAGTTAAATTCAAATTCCTCACGATTTCTCACAATGATTTTGTCTACTAAGCTTTCAAACATCACATCGTCAAATTCTGTCATAAGGTCAGTTCCGTTTTCTATTATTGATGCAATCTCTTTTATCTGTTCTATCATCTCATCTTCATCATCACTCCGCACAATTTTTCTGAGTTCACGGCTTAACTTTTCTATTCTTGCATTTATTTCCGTAACCTGTTCAACATACTTGCTTTCATCAAGAAATCCTTTTGTTTTAAGTCTTGCGAGGACATGCATATGTTCCCTTAGCTGTGCTGTTTCTTTATTGATTTCTATGTACTGATTATTATCTCCGTACTTCTTATTTTTCAGTTCCTGAAGCTGTGTCAGCATTGGGGTAAATATTACGCTGTAATTTGCTTTCAGTTTATTGTACATTGCCGTAAACGCTGTATAAAATGCCTGTTCCGGTATCTGCTTTATTTGGCAGTTTTCTGCATTATAATAATGTTCCCGGCATACCCAATATGATTTTTTGTTTATATATCTTCTTTTGAACAGTGAACCGCATTTTCCGCAGTAAATCTTTTTACTCAGAGGATAGTTATTTATTAAGTTCTTATTCGGATGCTTTCTTTGCTCTATAAGCTTCTGTACCTTTTCAAAATCTTCTCTTAGTACTATCGCTTCATGCGTATTATTTATATAATACTTTTCAAGCTCTCCTTTATTCCTGACTTTTCGATACGGCATTGAAGTGTTATAATTCTTTTGCCACAGACTGTCACCAATATACTTTTCATTGGTTAAAATATATTGAATTGATGCAGGAAACCATTTTGTGTTCTTCTCGTCTTTTTTTATTTTATTTTCATTCAGTACTCCACATATCGAAGCATAACCCATTCCGCTTAAAAACATTTTAAATATGCTTTTTACTATTTCTGCTTCTCTTTGGTTTATTACCAAATCCCCGTTATACAAATCATATCCGAAGGGTGATGAATGGAACTTAACCGTTCCGTTTCTCATTTTACTCCTTATCCCCCATCGGACATTATTTGAAATCGACGCCGATTCCTCCTGAGCCAATCCGCCCATTACAGTTACCATTATCTCGTCTGTTATATTGGCAGTATCTATATTTTCCTTTTCAAACATAACAGAAATGCCTAACTCTTTAAGTTCTCTTAATACGCTCAGACAGTCTTTTGTGTTTCTTGCAAATCTGCTTATTGATTTTACAATGATCCTATCTATCTTACCTCTACGGCAGTCTTTCAGCATTCTTTGAAATTCTTCTCGCTTGTCCATTCGAGTTCCGGTTATTCCCTCATCGGCATATACGGAAACCAATCTTTCTGTTTCACTTTCAGAGAGGAAATTTTCATAATACCGCAATTGTGCCATATATGAATTTAGCTGATCCTCTGAATCCGTACTCACCCTGCAATAAGCGGCAACACGAATTTTATCTTCCTGCCTATCAATCTTTATCGGATTGATTACCGTTATGTTTGGATTCATTTTTTACTCCTTTTTTATTTTTTCATACAACACATTACCATATCTCAGTCAATATATCCAGATGATTATGTACTGAATTTACACCTCTAAAGCTGTGCAAAATTGACTAAAGCAATCCCGTTTATTTAATTCATCAAGATGCTTGAATTGTTCTTTTGTCAAAACTCCTTTTTCAAGCATTTTTTCAGCTGTCTGTCTGAGAATATAATAGGCATACTCGGCTTGTCCGTATTTACACATAGTTTTTCCCCTCCGTACATTTATATCTTGAACAAAATATTTTACTTGACTCTTTATTTGCCCATACACATCTTTTACACTTTTCCGTGTCTGCCAAATGTTTTTCATTCGGTTTTACAAACCTTTTTCTCATTTCATCCCAATTGTTTTTATCTTTCAAAATATCACTCTCCATTATTTTATATAACTCAAACACAGGAGATTCCTGTGCTTGAGTTATATCCGCACCCTTCTTATTTTGGTTTTCATTTAAAGAAACAAGTTCACGGTGCGGTATAACATTAATCGTTTTGCCTAATATTAAGTCTGAATTTTTCAGACTCGTGATATTTATTCTCAATAACCGTCACGGCGGAACATCGGAAACGATAAACAGCTTATTCATCTCATGGAACTATTTCATCCCTCTGAGGTTCTCCCAGAGCCGCCCTCATTGCCTGTTTCCGATTTCACTCGGTGCTGTGACTGGACGGAAGTATCATTATCCTCCTGCGTTTCATCGCCTTTCCGAAAAGCTGTTACGAATTTTGAAGCTTCATAT
The DNA here is from genome assembly GCA_949915775.1 of uncultured Candidatus Melainabacteria bacterium. Classification (GTDB taxonomy): domain Bacteria; phylum Cyanobacteriota; class Vampirovibrionia; order Gastranaerophilales; family Gastranaerophilaceae; genus Stercorousia. The sequence goes on from CATLEG010000035.1 coordinate 17,157, forward strand.
TTACCGCAAGCGTATGGCTTCTTTGGCTGCCGTGATTTTATACCGGCCGCAGGATTAATGTATTCCCGATGCTGCTATTCGATTTTCAAATTACCTTGAAAGAGACTTTTCTCCCTTACACTTGTATAGGGGTATTTGCAGGAGTTTTGATACCCCTAAAATTTTATATTTTTCATAAGTTTGTTAAGTTTGCACAAAATCCTCTTTTTTCTTTTGTTTATATTTTTCTGATTTACTTTATATATCTCCGCACATTCACGCTCTGTTTTGTTATGATAAAAAATAAGGAATATTAATTCCCGTTCATCCTGATTTAGCTGTTTCAACACCTTTTTCAGCGTTTCCGATATTAATTTTTTCTCAGTTATTTCTGCCACATCTTCCACTGCGTTAATGAATTCCTTAAAATTTTCAACAGCGTCATCAATATTACCAAGAAGTGCTGAGAATTGTATCTGATGTTTAAAAAACGATTCATCGTTGTCCTTGATGTTCCATCCTGTTCTCATATATGCCTTGTATACTTCTTCGGTAACTTCGACATTCTCGTATTTACCGTTAGCTGTATTTCTAACGCTGATTATGTATTTATTCATCCTTTCACCTCCGATCTGATATTTTTTTAATCAGACCTAAGGCTACGGATATTCGGCAATATAGCATTGCCACTTAAAAACAGGCATAAAAAAGCTCCATCCCGCCTTTAAAGCGGAACAGAGTTCATTTTTTCAAAAAAATAAGGAGTTAACAATGCCTTAAAAGCTTGTTACTCCTTTTATTATATTGCTTTTTTTACTTGCTTTTTGTAGATTTGTGGTTCTTTTTGGTTTTTTATATATTTTAACTTTTATTTATTGATTTTTTCCTACTATTTTGAAGTAGAATATATAAAGAAAAGCAAAACTCGCTTAAAACAAGTTTTGCTCTATTAATTCTATAAATTATGGATTAAAATTAAATTCAAAATTACCCGTTAACAAATAACAATATTCAGCTAACTCTAAAGCACGATATCTCTTCATAAAAAGAGCTTTATTACCATATATCTCATGAATAATTGTACCCGTTCCCATCTTATCAGAATATATATCAACTGCTATATTAGGATTGGTTTCATAAAAAGCTACCCATGCCTCCTGTGAATTTCTAAATTCATTCAATTCGTCATCTGAAATATTTTTTTCTATTTTTTTTACTACTATATCCAATTCATTTTGCCAAATATCTAAATACTTTTGATATATATTTACTATATCTACAGTTGTCACCACGTCCTTCCATTCCTCAATATATCGTTTATCTATTACATTATTATTTAATATTTCATCTATTTTAGTTGATCCGGAAAAAGGAGTATAAATAAAATTTGAAGGAATTATTGCATTTTTATTCGTATCTTTATTATTTTTAGTTGCCTTATCGCAAGAAGATAATAAAAATATAATAATAAACAATAAACTAATAATTTTATAATTTTTCATTTTAATCTCCAAAAAACATATTTGCTTCAGCTGTTCTCCTATTAATCAAACCTTCTTTATATATCCCTTCAGGATCACCAATAAACGCTTTTAAACCTTCTTCTTTATTACTAAAATCGCCTGCTTTTATGTATGATACAATAGAATAATCATCTTCCATTTCCCAAATATATGGTCCTTTTTGAAAACTATCAGCTATTAAAGCATCATATTGATTTTGATTTAAAACAATTTGGTTATCTGATAAAAACTTATTTAAACAAGGTGCAAATGTACTATTGATGTCATCCATAAATAATGTTGTTGCTAATTCTTCGGTTAGTGTATCATATGTTTCGCCATTTATCACTACAGATGTGCCACCTTCATAAATTTGGTGACCATAACCAATTGTATAATAATCTTCTCCTTCTAATAAATAAGCTTGAGGTTCAAAGCTTTCATACTGTTTTAAGAATTCTGCCCCTTTTTCAGATATTCCAGTTGGACTTTTTTTATTATTAACTTCACTATTCCGCTTTCAAGATTTTATTTCATTAAAAACTTTTGCATCCCAAGCACTATTAATAGACATTTTTGTACCATCTGGAAGTTCAGCATAACTATGCCCATTTGGATCAATATAATGAATAGGATTATTCCCACAATAAGTATAATGATTCAAGCTAAGCGGGTCATGTAAATTTCCAGCATAACTATCCCTTGAAATAAACCTGCCGATACTTGGGTTATAGTTTTTTGCTTATACTAAATTTTCTTTATGAAATTTATTATATCATAATTTTAACTATTTGTAAAGAAAAAAGAGCAAAACTCGCTTATACAAGCTTATTTTGCTCAAAAAATTAATTTAACGCTATGGGATATGGATATTCACCAGATATTAAAATTTTATATTTTTGATCTGCCATATTTACCACAACAATATAAAAGTAATAATCAACATAAGTGACACCGTCTGTAATATCATAAGGACAAGTTCCATACTTTACATTAACATATTCAACCTGATCTTCATTAACATCATGTTTATTAATTATATGATATATTTCTTTGTTGAAATTTAATTTACCTTTTATGGTATCAGTCGTTGTTTTTTTATAATATTCCCTGTCATGAAGTGTTTCTTCAGACAGTTCATAGCTAATATTTACAAACGTATTCGGAGCTGCAACCCAATCACCCATAGAAATGCCTTTTCCGCCGGAACCTGTTAAATCAATTTTTGGATTTTCAATACAATCATCTGTAAACTTTACTTTGACAATCTTCTCCAATTCGGATATTGAAATCACTTTTGTATCATACGAATCAATAACAACTTTGGAATTTTCACGAAAAAAATATGTGACAATACAAGCAATGATATACAAAAAGATTAATACCAATATCACAATTAAGATTATAAAAATCTTTTTTTTCATTT
>CATLEG010000036.1 GCA_949915775.1 uncultured Candidatus Melainabacteria bacterium
CCATGTAACATGTTTTCTGATTATTCTAATTTAGGGCAGAAAGCAATATTGCATTTTCCGTTTCCCATACGATTCAGATTAGATATTGGCGCACCAAATGATTTAAATTTGAATTCGGCACGTACACAGATTATTTATGATGAAGTATGGGCTAATTTTGAAAAAATGTTCACAGAAACAGTTTGTGATAAAATAAAAGAAAATGACATTAATATTAAAGATGTTAGTTCTAAAATTAAAAAAATTATTTTTGAAGAGTTAGATAAAACAATACCTTTAAATATTTCAAAAAAAATAGATATCATAGTTGAAGAATATACAAAGGAGATACTATGGAAAATTCACAAGAAATAAATAAACTTAAGAGTTGCTCGATGATAGAAATTCCAAGAAATATAGCACATACAAAAAATGATAAGGATATTACTTGTGAATGCAGTGAGTGTAATCATAGAATAACTGCATCAGCAGATTTCAATAGCAACGGAAGATTGTTAAAAGTATATTTTCCAATACATACTTGTCCAAATTGTGGAGCAGATATTGAAAGATTTGTTTTATATAAAATTTAAAAGGTAGAGAAGTATGTCAAATAGCAGTGAAAAATATATAAATGGCGTAATTTTGCAAAATGGCGGAGCACCTAATATGAATACTAACACCCCTTTGCAATATGCAGATAAACAAACCCAATATATGGCAAAAAGATCAAGACAATTTGCTACGACTCAAGCCAAATGGTCTAGTGATTATGTGTCCGCGAGAGTGCAAGGTATTGATAAGAATAACTTTTATAAATACTTTGGAACTAATGTGCGTTTATCAGATATGCACACAAGTCCTACAGTATCTCAACAAACTGATGATACAAAACAAGTGCTTTTTGATGAGCCTAAAATAGATTATTTTCCTATAGGTGCAAAAATTGAAACTATGGGTAGTACTTGGATTTGTACTAATCCTAGTAATTTATCTAGCACTTTAACTACAGCCGTTATTAGACGTTGTAATGTATCTTATAACTTATATGACTATTATGGAAATATAATAACGGAACCCATTATATTAGACAAAGTTACAATGCTTGGCAATAATAATACAACGCCTCAAAATCTAGTTATGATGGACGGATATTTTAATGTTATATGCCAATTAAATGACAATACAAAACAGTTAGGTTTAAACCAAAGGATTATATTAGGCGATAAAGCTTATTTTATAACCGGCTTTACAAATTTTATTCAAGAATTTAGTGGAGATTATGATAGTACACATATTTTATATTTTACAGTAAGACAAGAAGAGCCTACTCAACTTGACGATGTGCCTAATCGCATTGCAAATGGTTTAGAGCAAAAGTTTGAATCTAAAATTATTGGCAGCAAAGAATTAAAAATTGGAGAAAACATAGATTTACAGGCTTTGTTTATCAAAAATGCAGATATTATTGATTCAACTGAAGAAAAACCTATTGATTGGAAATGGCAATCTTCTGACGATAGTGTCTTAACAATAAACAATAATGGACAAGCCTTAGGTATGTCTGTTGGAATAGCACAAATTACCGCTGTAATGGCTCAAAATAACGCAATTAAAGCTGTTGTTGAGTTAGTAGTTAAAGATAATATAAAAGAGCCATATATCGCCTTTAATGGGGTTATTCCAGATAAGATTGAACAATATGACACAGCTGTATTATCTGCTACTTATTATGAAAATGGCGTGCCGACAAATAAAAACATACAATGGAGTTTTAGTGGTGCAAATAAACGGAGTTACATTGCAACAATTAATGGAAATACAGTTGAAATATATGGTGTTTTATCCGATAATGATGCTCTCATAGTAACAGCAAGTTATGAGGATAAAACTATATCAACAAATATAGCTTTATTAGGTTATTAAAAGGAGATGAGAAAAGTTATGTCGTTTATGTGTCCTTATTCTAAACCAATGAAAATTATTAATAATGGATTGGTTTGTATAAAAATTATGAAAGAAGGAATTGATTATAATTTGAAAGAAAATTGTTATTCAGTATTTTGTGCATGTCAAAGATACTGTCCAACTGAAAAAAGAATAATTAATTCCGACGAAGCAAAAAAATGTTATGAATATCACAGCCAAAAGGCTTGAGATAGATATTGTCATAAAATTGTAGGAGAAAAATATGAACAATACAATGACAAAAATGGAAAGAAAAGTAAAGTTGCGAAAAGGAGAAGCAATAGAAGAATGTGGCTTGCTTTTTTATCCAATTAAAATGGCTGATTATGAAGAGTTTTTGGATTGCAAAAGTGCTTTGGCGATTAGATTGACAAGTTTAGCAGAAACAAACATTGAATATTTGTCAATGCCATTTATCTCGGCATTGTGGGCAGTTGATTTAGATATGCTCGCAACAACAGGTAAAACAATAGGTGTTTTTGAAAGAGTAATTAGATTATTGTATCTTTCTTTGCGGCTCGAGTACAATAGTCAAAAAGTTTTCAGTCACATCTTTTGTGAGACTAACAATCCAAGAAAATTATCTTATATTGAAGTCATGAACAATGATGATAAACTCATCAAAATAAGTCCTTTAGATTTTTCATTAAAAATCCGACAACTGATTGCTGACCAAAATGGAATTGTATTGCCAGATGAAAGTTTGACAATCGACCTTGTAAAAGAAGAGGAATCTATAATACAAGATAAGAAAATTCCTTTAAAAATCGATATTAATTCATTAATTTCATCAGTAGCATATTCAAGTAGATTAAGAAACAAAGATATAGATGAATGGACAGTAAAAGAGTTTGAGCAGAGAAGAAGTTCCATAGAAAGAGACAAATATTTTACTCTATATTCACAAGCAGAAATGAGTGGAATGGTTAAATTCGATAAAGGAAATCCTTATCCTTCTTGGTGTTTTGATAAAGATATAGGTTTATCGCCTGCTTTGAAAACAACAAGTGAAGTTAAAGGTAATTTTGCTGCACTCGGAGATATTGAACAAGCAATAAAAGGACAATAAACAAATTAAAAATTAAGGAGAAAAAATTTATGGCAGTTAAATTAAATAATTCGCCAATTTACATTAAAGGCACAGCTGAAATGTGGGTGCATGATATTGTGACAGGCGAACTTTTAGGACATTCAAATAAAATTGATACCTCTAACTTTACATCTTCAGTTAATGCAGGAGAAATTAGAGCAGGTTTAGGTGCACCTATTGTAATGCAAATTCCAGATAGCTCAACATTTAGCGGTGAAGTTACAGCTGCAGATTTTTCATTATCTGCAAGACAATTAATTACAGGTGGTACATTGAAATATAATGGTACAGTTCCTGTAATGGAAAAGATATTAGCAACAACAACTACACTAAAAATTACAGGTATGCCTGTTGCAGCTTATGGCGAAGCTTCTACTAATGAAACATATTCTTGTTATGTAGGCGATGATGGTATTAATTATGGAGTTAATCCTACAACAAAAGAAATTCAAGGATTTACAGCAGAAGTTGGTAAAGAATATTGCGTTACATATTATACTGAAATTGCTTCAGCACAAGAACTTACTATTCCATCTTCATTTAACCCAACAGTAGCAAGAGTAACTGTTAAAATGGCTGCATATAGTTCACAAGGTAAATCTGCAATGAATGGTTCAAGAAGTGGTTATTTATTTGTTTATATTCCACGTGCATCATTTGCAAGTGGCGATGTTGGAGTAAATGGCTCACAAACTGAAACCTCAACAACATCATGGAGTTTCCAAGCAATGTCTTATGATGAAGCAGATGTAACTTGCTCAATGTGTGCAAATGATAATTCTGTGTTTGGTTATATGGTATATGCTCCTTGTGGTGTAAATGCTGAAATGTCAGCAGTTACTAACTTGATAACAGTTGGCGGAGCCATTGCTGTAGCAGTTGGGGAAACAAAGCAAACCCCAGTATTTTATGTAATGGAAGATAATTCTTTAGTTACACCTAAATATACAGATTTGACTTTTACATCTGCTGCACCTGCAACTGCAACAGTATCTGAAGAAGGAGTTATTTCCGGTGTTGCGGCTGGTACTACAACAATTACTATTGCAACAAAAGTAAAAAAGAATAATTCAGAAGAACCATTATATTCTACAACTTTAAATGTAACAGTAACAGAGTAAATAACATAAAAACATCTCCCGATTGATTCTTATCAATCGGGATAAGGTGTTTTTAGGAGAAAAAAATCATGTTTAAATCGGAAATAGAAGGTTGGGAAGAAGTTCAAAAGGAATTAGATAATTTTAAAACTAAAATTGATAAGGGTATTGTTGGTGGACTAAAAGTTGTAAACAATGAATTAGTTGTTTCTTTACAAAAACATATACAAGAAGATGTATATGACGAGTATGCTCCAAAAGCATATCCACGAAGAAAAAATAATCCTAAGTTTGGTCGACCAATAATTTCTGAAGAAAATATGTTCCCAAAAATTTATAAAGGAACTTTAGTTTTTAGTTATTTACCAGATGGGTCACATAGCGGTAAATATAAAGATACTTTAAGTTGGGAGACTAAGGGGAAATTTGCAACTCCAAATGCTGATAAAGCAGCAGAATACCCAATAAAACCAAACCCTGTACATGGAGATGATTTGATAAAAAGAATTGAAACAGGTAAAGGATATGATTGGGAGTATCATGGCGGAGCACGACCATTTTGGCAAAATTTCACTAAAGAACAAATTGAAGGTGGTGCTTTAGAAAGGTCTTTTGTTAAAGGAATGAATGAGACTGATAAATCATTACGAGTACAAATTACAAATGAGATAAAAAGAGAAAATACAGATACAGAATTTTAAATACGAAAATAAGGAGAGCTTAATTAATGGCACAATTAACATTAAAGGTAGGATTGAATACAACTGAAGTAGATAAAGGCGTACAAAGTTTACAGGCGAAATTTGTCCCAATCCAACAGACATTACAAGGTTTAAAAGTCAATAAAGATTTAACTGCCCAAATTAAGGCTCTTACAGAATATTATAAAACATTTGCTGGAGTAGTAGTCAAAGTTAATACTGCTACTACTAAAGCTACATTACAAAATGAAAAACTTGCGTTAGCATCAGAAAAATTGGCAACACAAGAGAAAAAAACTGCATTAACAGCAGCAAAAATTAATACTGAATTATCTAAACAAGCATTAAATGCGGCTAAAGCTCAAACTAGTATTGAGGTAACAGTTAATTCAGTTGAGAAGTTGCAAAAAGAATATGCGGATTTATTGACAACTTTAAAGAGTTTAGAAAAAAATTATCCCAAAGGAACTTTTGATAGTATTAAGTCAAGTGCTGAAGGCGCATATTATGAGATTAAGGCACTAAATTCAGAGATTGGCAATAATAAGCCTAACGAAATTCAAAAAAAACAAATACAAAATTTAACAACTAATTTAAATACATATAAAACTCAAGTCTCAAGTTTGCAGGCAGAAACCAAGGGATTACATGGTACGTTACAAGATATTGTTGGTGGTTTTTTGAAATTTCAGTTGTCAGCTATGTTAGTAATGAAACCATTACAACTTATTCAGTCGGCTTTATCAAGTATTAATGAGACATTAGTAAAAACTGAAGATGCAGTTATTTCATTACAAAGGGTTTTACCAAGCGGAAGTGCAACTGATAGCGAGATTTCAGGTAAGTTATATCAAATCGCACAAGACTATGGGCAGAGCTTTGATAATGTATCACAAATTGCTCAAAACTTCGCGCGTACAGGAATGTCTTGGGCGGATACGATAAAAGCAACAGAAGCGGCGGTATTGGCGTTAAATGTTGCTGAATTGGATGCTACGGAAGCAAGTGAGGGCTTGATTTCTATAATTACGCAGTTTGATATGTCTACAGAGCAACTAACAGAAACTGTAGATAAACTCAACAAAGCGGCAGACCAAAACCCTGTAACGACAGAGAAACTATTAAAGGCTTTGCAACGTACAGGTGCAGCGGCAAAAAATGCTAATATTTCTCTTAATGACACTATTGGCATAATAACAACTTTATCAAAAGCAACTAACCGTAGCGGTGAGAATCTTGGTACTGCGGTCAATTCGCTAATTCAGTTTTCAAGTAAAGCATCATCGCTTGATACATTTGCAAAATTAGGTGGTAATGTCGAAACTGCGGTTGAAAAATATCGTGCTGGAGCAGGCTCTATTCTTGAAATTTGGGAAGAGCTTTCAAAAGTCATTAAAGAGAGACAGGGCGATGCAGAGAGTATTCTCGGTGGCGACCTTTTTGGCGACGAAGAGTGGGCAGGTCTTAATGCCGAACTTAAAGCTGAATTAGGAGAAAGCTATGCCGATATTACTGATATATATGATACTGCTAGTACGTTCCGTAAAAACTATTTTATTGCACTTTTGAATGATATGGAGAATGTCAAAAAAGTTTCAGGAGAGATTGCTGATGCTAATGGTTATTCTCAAGACGAAAATCAAAAGTATTTAGATACATATACAGCTAAGCAAAACAAAATAAAAGCACAGTGGGAAGATATTGCTAATGATGAGCAAGGACTTCTTGGCATAAAAAAAGACCTCTTGGATTTGGGTTCTTCACTTTTAAATATAATAAAATGGACAGGTGGGTTAAAAACAACGCTTGTTGCGGTTGGCGGTATAGTAGCACAACTATTTGGTGCAAAAATGCTTGCTGGAATCAATAGTTTTTTTTCAACATTATCAACAGGTTTTAAAACCTTGCAAGGGTCTGCTGGTTGGATAGGACTTATACTAACAGCGATAAGTGCGATTGAGGGCGCAATCAGGCAAGGAATTGAGACGGCAAGAGAAAATGAACGCAAGCGTATTCAACAGCAAAACGAAGCAATAGCAAAAACAAATGAGAGCATAGATGCGCAAAAGAAAGAAGTTGCGCAAATGAACGAAGTCGCTGACTCCGTTGAGAATTTGCGTAAAATTCTTGACGATAGTTCGCAGTCGGAAGAAGAAAAAGCAAAAGCCCAAGATAAACTTTTACAAATCCAAAACACGCTTGTTGAAAGCAATAACAAATACAAAGATAGCCTTGACCTTACAAACGGAAGTCTTAAAGAGCAACTTGGTTTAATTGAACAACTTACTACCGAGCAATTAAAACAAAAGGCTCAAGACTTTTTAGCAGAGAAAGATTCGGAAATTAAAACTGCTAAAAGTAAGCTAACTGCTACTTCTAATTCTAATACAGATTTTTTCTTGACAGGTGTTGGAGAAGATAGACATAGATTTAGGGATATAATCAATAAGGCTATTAAAGAATCGGGAGCGACAGGAGCAAGCATTATTGAAGATAATCAATATGGTTATCTACATAATTATTGGGAAAGCGTTTACGAAAGCGAAGATTTTTGGAGCGGTTTAGGCAATTTGCTAAATCCGTTCGATGAACTTTTTGAAGGTCGTTCTTGGGCTGGAGAAGCAAAGGCTGGTTTTGGATTTAGCGGCACAATAGAACAACAAATTGACGCAATTAAAAAACTCCAAAAATACATAGCAGACAATAAGGATGCTCTCGGATTATCCGCAAATGAGCATATTGCTATCAATTCAGAGCTTGAGAAACACCTTGCTACTCTTAATTCCGAAGAATATAAGCAAGCAAAATTACTCGCTGAAAGAGCGAAAGCGACACAAAATTGGCTTGACGGTACTATTGATGAAGCTGAATATCTTAAAATTGTCTACGGTATTGAGAAAGACATAAGCGAAGAAAGCAGTAAATGGACTAATAATATAAAAGATGTTACAAATACTTATGATGACTTAATTTCAAAGTTAGAAGAACTTCGTGATTTGCAAAAGGAAAGTACTGATTGGGAAGATAAAAAACTTGCAATAATGGAAGCTGAACAGGCTATTGAAAATGCAAGAAATCAAGCAACCATTAGAAGATTTAATGAAAATACAGGTAATTGGGAATGGCAAGCTGATGAAAAGGCTATTGCTGAAGCGGAACAAAATTTACAGCAAGCTCAATTAGATTTGCAAGAAAAAGCTTATGACAATATTATTGAACAATTAGAAAATGGAGATGCAACAAATGAAAGTATTCTTGCAATATTAAAAGAGGTCGCTCCATTATTAGGAGCAGATAATAACTTTGTAGAATCAGTTATAAATGCGTTCAAAGATAAAACAGGAGTCGATTTAAATCAACCTATTATTGATAAAGAGAAGTCCTTTGATAATGGCGGAGTTGCAAATGGTTTAGGTTATATGGTAAAAGCTACGAGTAAGCCTGAATCTGTAAATAATCCAGAACTTACAGCGAAAATTATGTCTCCTACATCAAATGCTCAATTTAGTCGGTATGTAAAAGATATGGGAATAATGTTTGCAAATGCAGAAAAATATCAACAATCTCCAATTATCACAAGATACGGTAATACCGATAATAGTGTAAACAACAGTGGACAAGTTATTATTAGTGATATTAATGTTGGAGCAGATAAAAAAGATAACATTATGGAAATATTAAATTTAACACAAATTGTGCCTAATTAATGACATTTTAGCAATTATATTACTAAAATAAAAAAATTTTAAAAATTTTTTCAAAAATCATACATTTTTTTAATTCAGGTGTTACTTTGTAATTATCTTAAAATATATATTAAAGGAGGCTATTTATATGGCAATATTTCAACCTAATAACATTTTTCCAGACACTTTTACTAATAGCAGTGTGATAGATGTTAATGACAATATGGAGATTTCGTGGCAAGTAGGCGGTAAATCTCTTTTACGCGGTTTTAGAATCGACTTTTATAAAAATGATTTTAATTCTACTTATATTACAACAACGAATTATGTAGAAATTCCTAATGGCTTTTATGGCACTAACAGATTTGGCATGCCTAAATTTTATACTTATGATAGAAAGGAATCGTGGAATCAGTTTGATGCATATTTAAAAAATGGCTATTCTTACAAAATGAGAATTTTTCAGTATTACATAGAGGATGAAAACGAGTATAGAGTAACATTTAAGGAAGCGGTTAACATTAAAGAAGATACAAACTATTATTATGAAATACCAACTACGGGCGAAAACAAGTTATATGTATCATTTGTTTTGCCAAGCGGAAAATATCCCATCGGCACAGCATTTTATTATAATTATGTTACAAAGCAAGGCGGATATATTAGAAATGGAAATGTGAACGAAATTCCATATACTGAAAGCACAACACAACCAACCATTGGTACGAATTTAGGTCTATCTTCCAACTTAATAGAGGTAAGACAAAGTTCTCCAGCAGTATTTTTTACAGTAGCCAAACCAAAACTAGAGATTTACAGGACGGATACAGACCAATATATTTGGGATAATGGAGCAGGAGATAATTTATTGAATCCAAAAATAGTTAGTATAAAAACCAACGCTGTTTTGGGAATAGGTAGCAGTTATTATTTTTCATTTACAAAAGGCGAAAATCTCTTAAATTATGCACAATTTACTTTAAGTGAGAACATACTTGATAATGTTGTTTTGTATTATGATGTACAGAAAAATACAGGTTATTATATTGATAATGGCACACAAGTTAGTATAGGTCAAGTCAATGTATCGACTAATCCGCCGCAAGGAACCGATATTGGACAAGCCTATGCAAATGTAACAACATCTATAGGTTATTTCCATGCTAATTATATTCAACCGCAAGGAAAGCCTATTCAATGGGTAAGGTGGCGCATTGCTGTAGTTAATAATGGAGTTGTAGGCGACATATTAGCAGACACACACAATGTGTATACTTCAACCTTAGATTATGAATATAATGGATTATTTAATGGCACGCAATATGCTATCCGTTGCAACGGAATGAGCGAAAGTAATCAAACTTGTGATACAGGTTGGATATTCTTCAATACTGATTTTATTAATCAAGGAGAATATACAGGTAAGTTTAGTGTACAATGCTTAAGAAAATCTAATGCTGCATATTTAAGTTGGGAAGGAGTTGAAGTAATTCCACCAACTGTTAATCCGCAAGATTATAAGCCACCTATTATAAATGGCTCTGTGACATTAGAGCCTAAGAATCCAGAAACAGGAGATGAATATTCAGTTACGTGGAATAAAGAATATATTTATGATAATGAGACCAAAGAAAGTGAAGAAATTCCTATGAATTTTAAAGAGCCTTGGACTGCAGTATGGAAAGGCAATGCGAATTTTAAGACCAATCTAAAAGAAAAAATAAAATTTGGCGAGAATACCACTATTAACGCATTAGTTTTTTCGCCTAATGGTAGTTATTTAGCTGTAGGCGTAAATAGCCTTAATAATTATAGAATAGTAGTATATAAGGTTGAGAAAGATGATTTGACTTTATTTCAAACAATAAGTACTATAACTAATGTTAATTTAATTGAATTTGCACCAAATAGCACTATGTTTATTGCAAATGGTGGTAATAGGAATAGTGTCAATATTTATGAAATACAGCAAAATAACATCGTAAATAAAGGCAGTATTAAAATCAACGACACAGATTTGCAAATAAATAATTTATATGGTGGAAGTTGTGCAAAATTTTCAGCTAATGGCAAATTCTTTGTTGTTGCGCAAAGTCAATATTCATATAATGTTGCATTATTTGCTGTAAACGATTTTGATATAACTTATTTAAAAGAATTAGAAAGCAATAGCGGCTCTATAAAAGGAGCTAATTGTGCTGCATTTTCTATGGATAGTAATCTGTTACTAGTTGAAAGAAGTACTATCGAAGGTAGCGGTGGAAGTGTATTGATTTTTGAAATTAATAATAATACTTATAATTATAAATCAAATTTATTAAATAGTGCTACGGATAAATACTATTCCCTTGCTTTTTCGCCATTAGGAAATATTTTAGCAGTTGCAGGAATAAGTTCGACAAGGGCATATATTAATTATTATGAAATAAGTGGAAATGAATTGAATTTTAATCATTCTACTTCAATAAGAACAGGTGCTATATCAGGAATAGATTTGAATTCTTTGACTTTTTCTCATGATGGTAATAGTTTAATGTGCATAACTTCGAGTAGTGGAAATGGGTATAGCATTCATTTATTTGTAATGAATGGTACACAAGACATTAAATTAAAAGAAATGCAAGAAAAAGCTTATGAGCAACTAATTCAATTTTCGCCTAATAGTAAATATATTTTAACTGTAAATGATATAGTAGGTTTGCCTTCAAATAAACAAGATAATATTGCAATATATAATTATGCTCAAGGCAATGGAGTATTGCTAGATATTAAATTAAATGACGTAAATTCATTACAATTAGAGAAAAAAGGAGTTCCTCTTTATATTAAATATAACAATAATATACTTACAGCTCCAATGTATGTTAATGAATTTGATAATGTAATAGTTATTATTAAGCCTACACAAGCAATATTTAATTTTTATTTAAATAATGAATTAGTTGAAAAAAAGATGTCAAATATCAATTATAATCAGCAATCAATAACTTCTGGATCAATACTTGGTGGAAATAATGGTATTAAGGTAGATACTGTTTCTATTTACAACAATGCTGAAAGTTCAATAGACATAGCAACATTATATCAAAATCCTAATTTCGAACCTGTTTGGAATAGCGACCAATATAAGCTATATATGACAGCTAATTTCACAACAAATTTAGAGGGCGGTACAGGAACTGCTACAGGTACAGGATTTAGAATATATCGAAAAGAATATGGAACAGACTTTTTAAAACCTGTTGCAACAGTTCCGTCAACAACCATACAAATGAAAGATTACGGTTTAAGAAGTAGGACAGTATATGAGTATTATCTTTATGCTTATGATAGTAATGGTGCTTTTATGAATGCTGTTGAAGGAAATGAGCGAGTGTATGCTGACTATGATAGTTATAGTTTAATGGTATGCGACTATGATAGTAATTTGGACGAATATCATGTAAGAAAACAATATATTTTTGCTTTAAATATGAGTAATAGCGCTGTGTCCAACAATAATAATCCTTCTATCAACGCAAACTTTACAAAATATCCAACACGTATGCCATCATCTCAAAATTATGCTTCAGGAACTTTATCTGCATTAATTGGTGTAATTTATACAAAAGCAGCATTGATTGAAGAGGTTGGTAATAGGAAATGGGTTACAAAACCATCTACTATTGATTATTTTGATAATATTAAGTTAGAACAAGAATTGTATAATTTGTCAACGGAACCATATCAGTTATTCCTACGAGATATGAAAGGACATTTAAGAATGATTGCTACTAGTGCACCAATCACTCAAACAACAAATATTAATCAAAGACAGCAATCTAATACAATATCTCTTCAGTGGGTAGAAATAGGAGATGCAACTAATGTAACTGTAATTCAAACGCCTGATGATTATGGTTGGAATAATGATAACGATATATTGTTATCTAATTTTGTAACTAATACTACTACAGGCGAATTATCTGTAAGATATCCTTATCCATATAATGGTACTATATTTTCTTTAGCAGGAGGTAATAAAGAATTATTGCAAGCAAAAACTCCAACAGGAGTAACTCCAGCAAAATTTGTATTAGAAAATGGTAAAGTCAGTGCAATCGTAAAAATAAACAAAGAGCCAAATGAGGAAGATTGATTATGAGTGCATTAAGTAATTTTGAAAAATATTTAAAGATTATTTCTCATCCGGATAAAATGATACCATTAACAAAATTAGAGTTTTTGAATCCAAATGATACAGTTGCTTATGCTGTTGATGGTACATATAAAAGACGTTATGGCTATCCAGATAGTAGAGCATTTCTCCAAGAGGGAAACATAAATATTTCATTGAATAATGGACCGCGTAGGACTGCTTCTGTGCGATTTGAGAACTTGGATGGTGCATTTGATTATGCCGTTAATAAATTGTGGTTTGGACGGCGTGTACGGCTGTCAAAAGGCGTATTGTTAGATGATGGCGAGGAATTTTATTTGCCACAAGGTGTATTTTATTTAAATTCGCCTAAAACCGATTGGAAACCGAATAGTAGAACGGTAGAATATCAATTAGTAGATAAATGGGCGTATTTGGACGGAACGCTTTTTGGTAATCTTGAAAATACTTATGAAGTAGCTGTTACAAGAAAGGATGATGGAACATATACTCGTCCAAACATATTTAACGCTATGCAAAAGATTTTGGATTTATCTGTTTTTACCCATAAAGACACTTCTTTTTATAGGGAAAAAATTGATGGTATGATACCAATATTTACCGATTATTATAACAATAAAATAGCAACAATAAGCGAATATAAAGATAGACAAGGTAATGTGATTCCTGAACAAAAATTTCCTATGAGTGAATTACCTCATACAGTTGCAACTTCATTAGGTGGGACGTATGGACAAGTCTTATTAAATTTGAATCAGTTGATTGCTGGATGGATTGGCTATGATGCAACAGGCGCACTTAGAATTGAAGCTTCAGCTGATGATATTAACGATATAGATAAACCTATATTATGGGATTTTAGCGAATATTCGAGTACATTTTTTGGTTTAGAAGAGACGGCTAATCCGTCAAATGTGTACAATGATATTATGATTTGGGGAGAAAGTTTAGAGAGTAATAAAATTGTAGGTGCTAGAGCAACAAATCGAGACCCCTCAAGTGATACAAATGCTAATATTATAGGGCTTAAAACATTTGTTGAAAGCAGTGATAGTAATTATACCGATGAACAATGTCAAGCACTTGCAAATTATTATATGAAAAGAAAAACGGTGCTACAAAAGTCTGTAACACTATCTTGTTCACAAATGTTTCACTTGCGAGAAAATAATCTAATTTCAGTACTTCGTTCGGATAAGCCTAATAAACCAATAGAAAATCATCTAATTCAATCAATTAGTTTACCTTTAAATACAACTTCGCCCATGTCGATTACAGCAACATCAGTTTCTGATTATCCCGATGTGACAGAAGAAAGTATGAACGAGTTTTTAAACAATAAGGAAGAATGAAAATGAGCATGTATACGGAAGCGAGTAAATTTAAAGAAATATTGAAATTAATTGTGGATGAAGAAATAAATAATCATCCATTAGTTAAATCATCTATTAAAGTACAAAAAGCAACTATTATTTCGGTTGATTTAGAAAAACAATCTGCCACAATACAATTTCCATTTGATTCAACATTAGTTACATTGCCATTTAATCCTATTATGACTAATTTTTTAAGCGGAAATGATGTAAAGGGAAAAATAGTTAGCGTGTGGTATTATCAATCTTTACAAAACGGAATAATAATGCAAGATGCTTATTGGAGTATCTAAGGAGAAAAGAAATGTATCAAAATGAAAAAGTAAAAGAAAGACAGACAACAACACCTATAAGTAGAACGGAAGTTTTGGGAGTTGTAACAAATGTTCCTTCAGGAAGTTGGAATGCAAATACTCAATATGAAAAATTGAATATTGTACGTTCAAACAATGCTTCTTATATGGCTAAAAAAGATAATATTGGTGTTGAGCCAACAATTACACAAGGTTGGGAAGAAGTATGGCAAGTAGTAGTCTATGATGGTGGTGCAGTAAGTCCTGATGGTAATTATCCAAGCATGAGTGTAGGACAAGCCACAAATGATAGCGAAGGTAATAATATAGCAGACCAATTCAACAGTATACGTGAAGATATGCAAAATGAATCACATTTTAGAGGATATTTAGCAACAAATGCCGAAATACAAGCATTACAAGGAACACCAAATGATTATGCTTATTCAGCAGAAAGTGGCACAGTTTGGATTTATCAAACTGAAACGGGATGGACTGATAGTAGGAAACCTGTACCAGACCAAACAACGCCTAAAAGTACAACGTTACCTTTAATGGACGGAACTGCTAGTGCAGGAACATCAAATGCTTATGCTGCTGGAGACCATAGACATCCTAGTGATACAAATAAAGTCGATAAAAATCAAATTGTGCAAGAAACAGGACAAAGTGAATCAAATATTATGTCTCAAAAAGCTGTAACTATACAATTAGAGGAACTAGAAATAAAGACGGGACGATTGCCGCTTAAAGATACAAGACATAGCGAAGAACCTTCTACTTGGTATATGAAAAACGCACCAAAAAGTATGATAGGGGAATTTAAAGATAATAGTGACATAGGATTGAATTCAATAACAAACGCACCATTTGCATGTTTATTTACAATGACGCCATGGTGGGATAAAAGTGGTGGAACGTCAAGTCAATTAGCTTTTACTAATGAGCCAAATAAGTTTTACTATAGAACAGCCGATGGATTGGGCAATAATTGGTATCCATGGCAAACTTTTGCATCTATGCCAATAGGAAGTGTTTTAATGTTTGCTGATGATACTCATCCAGCATCTATTTATGGTGGTACTTGGGAAAAGTTAACTAATAGAGTTTTGATTGGAGCGGGAGATAAATATAGTTTAGGTGCAGTAGGCGGTAGTGAAGATTCTGTAGTTGTTGACCATGGATTGCATTTATTTAATTTTGATTGGATGGATCATGGTAATTTAAAAGGAAAATATTTAGGGAGTGATAAATTTAATGATTGGGGAACAGGTGGTAGAGGTTGGAATGAGCAATATAGTGGAGAATGTTATCCTGCAGGACAAAATGTAGGCGAAGATGGCAAAGGAAAAAATATGATGCCGTTTCTTGCTGTAAATATATGGAAAAAAATTGCATAAGGAGAATTGATATGAGAGTATTTGATAAAACAAAATCACAAGAATTAAAAGAATATGACCTTGAAAAAGGATATTTGAAAAATGATATATTGGTTAAAATTTTACCAGAACAACAAGAACAAGAGGAAATTTCGCACTTTGAAACATTAGCAGAATTTCCAAATGGTGGTAAATCAGTAATTAAAGTAATTGAAAAAGAGGGAGTGCCTTATTTGCCCGAAAGAGAAGAAAAAGAAATAATAAATGTATATATTGAGTACACTGCAGAAGAATTGCAAAAAATAGCAAATAAAAAAGAAATTGTGGATATACAAAAATGGTTTGTTGAATATGACCGCATTTGTAATGAGCACGCAAGATGTCAAAGAATGAGTATTGAATGCCACCACAATATAAATGAATGGGATATACAGGCAGATAAAAAGGCAAGGAGATTAAAAGAATTAAGGGGGGTGTAATAAATGTATAATGAATTTTTTATATAATATAAAAAGGCAAGGCACGAAACCTTGCTTTTTTATTATGCAGGAAACAACCTATTAAACATATCATTAACTTCATTAACCTGTTTTTGCGGGCAAAGATGACTTGCATAAATAGCAGTTGTTTCCCAATTACTGTGTCCTAAAGCTTGTGATATATGTGGAATTGGAATATTATTCGTAATCAATAAGCTAGCATAAGCGTGTCTCAAATCATGTGACCGTATATTTTTATGACCTGTTAGTTTTTCCACGTAGCGTTCAACTATTTGCGATATATTCTGTTCCGAAAACGATTTGTTATCCTTATTTTTAAATAGCAACTCGCCTTTATTAGTAGTCGAAAAGCCTTGATTTATATAACTTTCTAGCGATTTTATAGCAATACTTGGCAATGCCGTAGTTCTTTTTTTATTGCCTTTTCCAATGATTGTTAAAGTATAATTATCGAAGTCAATATCTTCATAATGTAGATTAATTAATTCTGAAACGCGTAACCCGGTAGATAATAATAAAATTATGATTGCACGATTTCTATTGGCATGTTTTGTATAAGGCGGAATTTTTCCTGATAAAATCAAAGTAATCTCATCTTGGGTTAATAAATCATATTCGATACGTTCTTTTTTTGGAATATCGTTTTTAATAATTGGCTGTTTGATATAAAATTTATGTTCATTGCTCCAACTTAAAAAAGTTTTAATTATTGTTAAATAGTGCCGTAAGGTATTATTTTTTATACCACGTTGTTTAGCTGCTTCGCTATATTTAAATATCATTTGTGAAGTTATTTCAGTTGCCTGTTCATCTGCAAAATAATTGCTCAAACATTTTTCAAAATCGTCTAACACGCTTTGGTATTTTACAAATGTGGCATTGCTTTTTGTAATTACTTTAAGCGAAGATAAATATATATTTTTGATTTGTATAAATTTTTCAAGCGTTGTCATTTATAGTCTCCTTCGCCCATATAAGCATTTTTATAGGGAATTGGTGTTTATCATCATTGATATTTATTACCACAAATTCTAGCTGTTCATAACCTTTTACAGCAGTAAATATTCCACCTTGATAAGTTCGTTTGCCTTTGCTATCAAAGTATTCTTCAGTTTCTTGTGAATTACCTTTAAATAAGTCTACAATAGAAATGTATTTGTATTGTTTGTGCTTTTCACAGTTAATATAGCCTAAGCCTTTTAGTTCATTTTTAATTGCTTTTTCATTGACTATTTTGATTATGTTTGCAAGTTCAGTTAGTTTCATAAGTTCTCCTTTTTTAGTGTATATCCTATACTGATTATTGCTTCTGCATATCGCATTTCTTTGCAGTGATTATTGTATTTAGCATAAGGACAATCTTTACAGTGGACAGTTGGACAGTTAGTTGAATATAATAGTTCTGCCAAACTAACTACTTCTGTATTTGGTTTATATTTTGCAATAGCCTTTGTAAAAATTTCTTGTTCGGTCATAATTCATCTCCTATTTTATCAAATTTCCGCAGATAATTCAAGCGATTATATGCAATCAATATCGCTGTTCGGCTCTGCGTATTCCGCAAAATCTTTAAGCGTTTTAATTCCGTTTACAAGCTGTTCAAACGCTTGTCTTGTCTGTGCTTCCGATTTGAAATTAAAAGCCAAGCGAAAAGTTTGTCTCCACACCGCACCGAAAGGGCTGTTGCGCTTGTTTGTTCTTTTTGCGATAGGGTAGGCAGCAAGCGTTCCGCAAGTAGGCTCAAAATCATAGCACGGGTGCCAATCTTCAATTTGAATGTGCGTTCCGTCTTGTAGCTCTGCACGTTCAATGATTTTATATAAAGGTTTAACTTTTATTGTTTTCATAATCTGTTATAGTAAATTCTATATCACATATTGAACACATGAAAGCATCATAAAAGGTTAGTTTTTCTTTGTGTTCATCATAACTAAAAGAAACTACGCCAACGCCGTTTATAGTAAATTTTTCCATAATTTTTTTAACTCCTTTGCGGTGTTCCGCGATGCCACGTAGCATTTCGTCGTAATTTTCAACGACTCATCAGGCGGACTGTTCAAACGATAGAATCAATAAAAATATTAATTTAGTGTAAGTTATTTTGGCTGGATATACCGCCAGCCGTTCGGTTATAATTTTAAAAGTGCTTGCTTTCGCTTACCATTAAAATGACTTTCTTGATTGCATATCCATACATAGCCTATTGGTGCGGTAAGTGCTTCTTTTATTACACTCCAACCCATTGGCATTTTAGTATATATTGTTTCGGTTTTTAAAAGATTTTTATAACGTTTCATAAATACCTCCTTTAGCAAACTTCAAGAATTAAAATGTTTTCTTGTATATGTATACACAATACTTCCCAATTTTTTGTAGGTGCGTTGTTCAATGCTCCCTCATAAATAATGCTACAGTTGTTGCAAATGTCAATTATTTTTATTTTATCTGTTCTCTTAATTGCTTTACGTAGTGTTTGAAATTCGATTTTCTCCATATTCTTTTATCTCCTTTTTATTTTGCGGATTTTAACCGCTCCGCTATCGGTTGGCTGTTCTGTTTATATCTCCAGGCAAATACACCTTGACATGCACCAATCAAATATTGATTTTTGCTTGCGTTCAATGCCGATTTGCATTGCATTGCTTAATCTTGCTATGTGTTCGCTTATATCAATATAAATTAAGCCATTATCAACCCAAAGTCCGCAAAAGTCGTTTGTTGCAAGGCTAGCTAATGTTTTATTAACTGCTTTTAATACCTTGTTTAAGTTCTTAACATTCAAAATATAACAATCTTTTTTACTTACTTGATAGCCGTTGTTATAGCTAACTTGTTTGCCTGTGCTGTTCAGAGTAGCCCCACCATTTAAAATAATTTGTTTTAGTCCTTTGATTTTCATTTTTATACCTCCAAAAATCTATTAAATTTTAATTGACAAGATATAAAAATTTTGGTATAATCAAATTATAAAAGTGTATAGCATACTCATTTAAATGTGTATAGCAAATACTTTTGTTCGTTAGAGTTGTTCGCTGTCGCCAAACTGTTGAACAGCTCTTTTTTATATCTTATCTTTATGGTTATATTATACCACTTTTTGCTGATTTTTTCAACTTATATTATATATTATATAATATAAAAATTTGCCTAATTTTCTAAATTTTTTCAATACTTATCCACATTTTAAGCATATAAAAGCCGTATTTAGGCATTAAAAAACAACCTTATGCAGGTTGTTAAAATCTTTGATTTGTAATAGCGTTTAATATAAGCCAAATATCAAAGCCATGTATTTTTAATAAATAGTCATAATTTGGCTTAAATATTGCTATATTGTGGATAACTAGCCAGCGACAAAAAGCCTTTTACTTTTTCTTTTTCTTATTTATTCTTTTTCTTTTTATTACAATATAATATATTATATCAAATTTTATTATAATCAAGTATATTTAATTTGATTGTACATTACTATAATATTGCAAAAATCCATTTTATTTAGCATAAATTGCCTTATAATATGCTTGATTATTCCGAGTTTTGCTTGTTTTTACTTCAGCTTATCCGATTCCTATAAATTTTTATAGCTATGCTATAAACCATTATATCATGATTATACATACTATTATTATTATATGTTTATTACTTTTA
>CATLEG010000037.1 GCA_949915775.1 uncultured Candidatus Melainabacteria bacterium
ATGTATTCCCTCCTTTTGTAAGGGAGGGGTAGGGGTGGGTTTGAGATCCTTCGCTTTGCTCAGGATGACGAAAATTTTACACCTAAACCAGTTCAAAATCCTTGCTAAATGGCTTTCGGGGGGGGGGCGATGTGTGAAGTTTTGTTAATCATAAATTTACCTCCAGAAATCTCTTCCTATAAATTTATTATTTACGATTTTTTCGTATTTGTCAACCAAAAAAATAAAAAAAGCATAGAATATATCTATGCTTTTTCTATTATAAAATTTAAAAATCTTACTTAGCAGCTTTTTGAGCAGCTTCGAAAACAACTGAAAAAGCTTCAGCATCTCTTACAGCTAAGTCTGCAAGCATTTTTCTGTTAACAGAAATATTAGCTTTTTTGCAAGCGTTAACGAATTTAGAATAGCTCATTCCGCGTTCTCTAACAGCTGCATTAATTCTAACAATCCATAAACGACGCATGTTGCGTTTGTTTGTACGTCTGTCTCTGTAAGCATATTTTAAAGCTTTCATTACTGCACAATTTGCAACTTTAAAGATTCTGCTTCTAGCACCAATAAAGCCTTTAGCTAATTTTAAGATTTTTTTATGTCTTTTGCGTAATACATTACCACGTTTTACTCTCATTTACTGCCTCCTATCTTGCATACTTTCTGTAAGGTAACTCTTTTGAAATCAATTTGAAATGTGAATCAGAAATTGAAATCATTTTGAAAATTCTGCGTTTTCTTGAAGCAGATTTGTGTTGAAGTAAGTGGCCGATTCCGGCTTGACGTCTTACAATTTTGCCTGTTGCTGTAACTTTATAACGTTTCGCAGCAGATTTGTGTGTTTTCATTTTTGGCATTTACTACCTCCTTTTTTACCCTTTCAGTCAGTTTTAGTGCAACTTATTCTGTCTAGTAACGGTAAACTTGCATAAACATTTATCCGCTTGCACCGCCTTTACTTAATAGGGGGTTGTGTACAATCGAACTTCAGGCATACCAAAGCCATAAAATCCATAATAATTATATTATGCAAAATATTGATTTGCAAGTATTTCCAAAAAAATATTAAGTTATTTATGAAAATTTGTAAAACTTTGTTTCAGCTTATTTAAAATACAAGACCCTGAAAAGTTCAGGGTCTCAGATTAATTTTTTGATTTTATAAGGCTATTTTACAACTATATTAACAAGTTTTTTCGGAACTACTATTGTTTTTACAATTGTTTTGCCATTTGTAAGTTCTTTGATTTTTGGACTTGATAAAGCTAATTCTTTTAATTCATCTTGATTTAAAGCTTCATCTGCCTCAATCTTATCTTTTACTTTGCCGTTAATTTGAACGACCAAAGTTATTGAACTTGCTTTTGCAAGATTTTCATCCCATTTTGGCCATTCTTGAGCATGGATTGAACCTTCGCCGCCCAATTCTGTCCAAGCTTCTTCACATAAGTGAACCGCAACAGGTGACATCAATTTGATTAATGTTACGATAGCAAAGCTCAAAACAGCCTTATCCTCATCGTTCAAATCAGATTTTTTACCTTGCCAATCATATATAGCATTAACAAGTTCACGATATTTAGAGATTACAGTATTGAACTGGAAGTCATTTGAAATATCGTTAGTAATGCCTTTGATTGCCATGTGAACAACACGAACCAAATCGTCGTTTTCTTTATTTTTCAGAGATCCTGAAACAAGTTCAGGATGACAAATATCCACATTCTCAGCGTTAGACGAGATTAATCTCCAAACCCTGTTCAAGAATTTGTAGCATCCTTCAACACCTGCATCTGACCAGTCAAAATCTCTTGCCGGAGGTGAATCTGACAGGATAAACAATCTTGCTGTATCTGCCCCGTAGTTTTCAAATATTTCGTCAGGGTCAACTGTGTTGCCTTTGGATTTTGACATTTTTGCACCGTCTTTTAGCACCATACCTTGAGTTAACAAGTTTTTAAACGGTTCGTCAAAATCAAGTAAACCTAAATCTCTCAAAGCTTTTGTGAAAAATCTTGAATACAACAAATGTAAAATTGCGTGTTCAATACCGCCAACATACTGATCAACAGGTAACCAGTGGTTAATAAGCTCTTTAGAAAACGGCATTTTATCATTTTTAGCATCAGCGTAACGCATATAATACCAGCTTGAGCAAACAAAAGTATCCATAGTGTCGGTTTCACGTGTTGCTTTTCCGCCGCAGCATGGACAAGTTGTTTCAGCAAATGTTTTTGAAGTTGTAATTGGAGATTTACCTACTACTGAAAAATCAACGTCTTTCGGCAGCAATACCGGAAGTTGATCTTCAGGAACAGGCTGAATCCCGCATTTTTCGCAATAAACAACAGGTATTGGAGCGCCCCAGTATCTCTGGCGAGAAATCAGCCAATCTCTTAATCTGTATTGAGTTTTAAATTCTCCAAATCCTTCATCCACTGCTTTTTGAGTAATTGCTTTTTTAGCTTCTGTATTTTTCATTCCGTCAAATTCATTGGAATTAACAAGAATGCCTTCTTCAGTGAAAGCTGCATCAATCTGCTCTGCACACGTATTTAGCTTGCCATCTTGCCATCTTGCCTTCTGATCTTCCGGTACTATAACGACCTTCGTTGGTAAATTATATTTTTTAGCAAAATCAAAATCGCGTTCATCGTGCGTCGGAACAGCCATTACAGCACCTGTTCCGTATTCCGCCAAAGCGTAATCCGCAGTCCAGAGCGGGAATTTTTCACCAGTAAACGGATTTATACAATGAGTTCCAAGTGGAACACCTGTTTTAACTCTATCGTTTGAAAGTCTTTCAATTTCGGTCATTTTACGCGCATTAGCACGATAAGCTTCAACCGCTTCTTTGTTTTCAGGAGTTGTCAAAGCTTCAATATCTTTATACTCGGGCGCTACAACAAGGTATGTAATACCATGAACGGTATCGGGTCTTGTTGTATAAACAGGAACTTCCATTTTTTCACCAGACGGCGCATCAACTACAGGGAATCTGAAAATTGCACCTTCTGATTTCCCAATCCAGTTAGCCTGCATTGTTTTTACGTTGTCGCCCCAGCCGGGAAGTTTATCCAAATCTTTTAATAATTCTTCTGCGTATTCGGTAATCTTAAAGAACCATTGAGACAAATATTTTTTCTCAACCACGCTGTCACATCTCCAGCATTTGCCGTCGATTACCTGTTCGTTTGCCAATACAGTTCCGCATTCGTTACACCAGTTTACGGAAGCATCTTTTTTATAAGCCAAACCTTTTTTATATAATTGTAAAAATAGCCATTGAGTCCATTTGTAATAATCAGGCAGGCAAGTTGTAACTTCTCTGTCCCAATCATATGAAAGACCAAGCATTTTAAGCTGTTTTGTCATATATTTAATATTTTCCAAAGTCCATTTTTCAGGTTCTGCACCATGTTTCATAGCGGCGTTTTCTGCGGGAAGTCCGAAACTATCCCATCCCATTGGATGAAGTACATTAAATCCGTTCATTTTCTTGAAACGTGCAATAACGTCTGTAATCGTATAATTTCTAACATGCCCCATATGTAATTTACCTGACGGGTATGGAAGCATTGAAAGTGCATAATATTTAGGCTTATCACTTTCATCAGGTGTTTTAAAGGTTCCTTCTTCTTCCCATACCTTTTGCCATTTTTTTTCTATTTCTTGTGGAAAATATGTCTCTTTCATTCTTTTTACCCTCTTTGATGATTTTGTATAAATTTCATTTATCCCTCTTTAATAAGTAAAATATTAACATAAAAAAACTTTTCATGTATAATATAAATCATGAAAAAGATATCCGTTTTATTAATTTTAGTTTTATTAGCAGGCTTTTCACAACCTTGTAATGCCGGAATTTTTAATGCTCAGAAGGCAAAAATTGAAAAATACAAAATAGAGAAATCAACTATAAGCGAGATTCAAGCTTTATTTGGTGAGCAAACCAAGCAGGCAAATAAACATTCTCTTGTAGGTTTGCAATCAATGTATTCAAAAGATTTCGTTAATTCTGACGGCTTTAATTACGATACATATATGAAAATGGTTGAAGAAACCTGGGAAACTTATCCGGATATTTCTTATCAAACAGAAATTAAAAATATAGATTATACAGATAATTACGCATCTGTTGAAGTTGTTGAAAAAGCGTTTTCATCTCCATCCGAAATAATTGGTAATTTTAAAGCTGTTGGAGAAATGTATTCTGAATCAAAATGTGTTTATCATTTGGAAAAACATGGTACAATCTGGCTGATTGCTTCTGAACAAATTTTAAAAGAGACTTCTTCATTGAGATATGGTGATGCCAGATATTTAAATATTGCACTTGACGCACCTTTGCAAACCGGTGCCGGGAAAAATTATACTGTAACATTAAAGGCTGATATTAAAAAAGGTTATTCGGCAATTGCTTCTATTAGCAAGGAAAATATTGTTTACCCTCAAACAAAGTCAGAAGATGTATTTAGAAGGGTTTCAAACGATAATGTTTTAGAGCGAGTATTTGTATCTAATAAAAATAATGTTAATGAATACGCTTTTGCATCAGTTGCTCTTACGCATGCCGAAGATGTTGATGAAAGTCATGTAAGAGTATATATGAGCGGACTTGCGTTTGTTATGACCAGAATAAATGTGGTTCCTGAAAATAAGTATGTAGATATGAAATCGTCTGATAAAGGTGGTATATAATGGGAAAAACCGGTAAATTTTTATATTTTGTTGTATGTTATGTGTTTTTTATATTCACTAATTTATATTTATCAAACATAATGGTAGAAAATCTTTTAAACGGATTGCATATTTCAAATCCTGTTTTTTCTCTGAATTATGTAAAAAATACGGGTGCCGCATTCAGTATATTACAGGATTCAAGAGAATTGTTAATAATTCTTTCTGTTATAGCTCTGGTTTTGCTGGTTATGCATGTGCTAAAGCATTTAAAATCAATTTCTCTAAAAACATGTTTTTTCATTGCATTACTATCAGCCGGGATAGCAGGAAACCTGCACGAAAGAATTGCTTACGGTTTTGTCCGCGACTATTTTCAATTAAATTTTATAAACTTCCCTGTATTTAATATCTCGGATATTTTCATAAATGTCGGGGTTATTGCTTTGATTATAATGATTTTAATTAAAAAAACGAAATAGATGATTATTTATATTGACGAAAATGACGAAAATAAAAGGCTGGACAGTTATTTAGTGGAAATAACTCCCGATTTGTCGCGTTCAAAAATCCAAAACTTCATAAAATCGGGTAACGTTAAAATTAATGATACAATTAAAAAACCGTCTTATTCTCTCAAAGAAAATGATAAAATAGAGTTTGAAATTCCTGAACAAGAAGATTTAACTATTAAACCTCAAAACATTCCGCTTGATATTGTTTATGAGGATGAAAACATGCTTGTTGTAAACAAACCGTCAGGAATGCTTACACATCCTACAACAATTGAGCGCGAAAACACTCTTGTAAATGCTCTTTTATACAAATATGGCGAGAATTTATCAGATATTAACGGCGAATTTCGCAGAGGAATATTACATAGACTTGACCGCAACACATCAGGGCTTTTGATGATTGCCAAAAATAATAATGTCCACGAATTCCTTGCCAATCAGATAAAAGAGCATACTTTGACAAAAAAATACCGCGCAATTGTTAAAGGTGTAATTAAAGAGGATGAATTGGAAATTAATCTTCCAATCGGCAGAAATCCCAATCAGCCTCACAAAATGATGGTAAGAGAAGATGGAAAAGAAAGTCTTACACGAGTAAAGGTCCTTGAACGCTTTAAAGAGCATACTTATGTTGAGTTAACCCTTATTACAGGCAGAACGCATCAAATACGTGTTCATATGAGCCATATTAAACATCCAGTATATAACGACACTCTATACGGAGCTGGACATGGAAAAGTTAAAACCGAAGAGCAGGTTTTGCAATCTTATTATTTAAGCTTTACAAAACCGTTTGGAAATGAAATAATAAATTTGGAAATTGAACCCGATGAAAAAATCAATAAAGTTTTGAGAACACTGTCATGCTGAATTATCATAGATTTTGAAACAAGTTCAGAATGACGAAATGGGGGACAATCAGAAAGGATAAACATGCAAATATTATCAATAATATCGGCCTTAATTGCAGCTTATTTAGTATTAATGAATTATCACAATATTGTTACTATAAATCTTTTAAATGAAAAGTTTGCAGCATTAACTAATCTATCTATACACACTTTACAATTCGATTTTGCAATTTATACTATTATAGTATTTTTCTTAGGTATTTTTTCTGTGATTTTTTTCTTTGCTCCTTTATATGCATCTTTAAAAACAAAATTCACAGCATACAAACGTGAGCTTGAAAAAGGTTCAATTTCAAACTCTAATGGAGAAGCTAAAATTAAAGTATTAGAAAATAAAATTACGGTTCTTGAAAAAGCATTGGATGATGCTTTAAAAAATCGCTAAATCGCAGAACTTATTACTTCGCCATTATCGCAATATAATGAGAATTTAGCTTCATTTCCATAATCGTTATATTCAATTAAAGAAGATATTGTTTTGCCGTCTTCTTTGAAGAATTTTACACTTATTGGTTTTCCGTTGTCTTTGTTAAATTCTCTAATTGATGATACAGTTTTTCCATCTGATCTGTATGTAACATTTTGAATTTCTTTTCCTGATGTGGTGTTGTACACACAAATACTAGATAAACGTGCATTATCGTCATAAAACATGCATTTGTAAATTCTGCCTCGATTATCTAAAACTTGTACCATAGATAATTCTTTGTACTTATTATAAATTCTTTTAATGCTATAGTATTTTTCAGCTTTTACTAGGGTTTCTTTTATATTTTGTTGCATAATCTCACTCCAAATCCCTTACATTTTATTATTATACCCTAATATTAGAAAAAAATCACCAAATGTTTCTTATTGTTACAAAAACAAAAAGACGACGTATTTTTACGTCGTCTTTTTAAATTTAAATTGACATTAAGCTTCTTGCTTAGTTTCTTTTTGCTGGTTAATAAGATTTTGAAGTTTCTCTTTTATTTCATCACCTTTTCTTTGCATATCAGAAACTACGTCATCAGCTTTTGATTGAATTTCTTTTACTGTTTCATCTGCACGTTTTAAGGCATCTTTTGCACCGTCTGCAATCATTGCACGTGTTTCTTCACCTGATTTTGGGGCTAATAATACACCTGCAAGAGCACCTATTGCGCCACCTACTATAAAACCTGCTAAAAATTTTGTTACTGACATAATTTATCACTCCTTCGTTTTTATTCTAACAACTTTTATCCGTTATTCAATTGCCGGATAATACTATTTTTTAAAAATATTATAGGCTGTTGTAAAACCTTTAATCAGTCCGCCAAATAATGTGCCGGAAATTATTTTGGTTTTTTCTGCGAAGTTTGAAACTGCGCTTTTAAAATCGCCTACATTTTTATCTGTACTTTTTACAATTTCATTTATTGAACTTAAAGTTTGGTTTAGTTCATTCAAGGTTGGTTTTAATTCTGTATTAACAATTGTTGAAGTTTCGCTCAAATTTTTTGCAAGAACAGAAAGATCTATTAATAATTTAATTAAAAATCCTCCGACTACAAGCAAAACTATACCTGTTGTCCATACTAAAAATGTTAAACCTTGATTTAATGCAATTTGTGATATCTCCATTTTTTTACCCTTTTTAATAAGTTCTTGTCATGCTGAATTTATTTCAGCATCTCAAATTCTAAAACTCATAGATTTATTAGACGTTTAAGATAACAGAATTGTATTAATAATTATAATCGTCTTCCATTTCTTCAAGTTCTTTTGCTTTTAGAAGTTTCTTTGATTTTATCATATTATTGAATTTTCTCAATTGTCTTTCTAGCTTATATCTCATTAAATCGACGTTTTCCAAAGCCTGTTTTTTCGCTTCATTGATAGCTGGAGAATGCTTTTCATAGAGTTCACAAGCTGCTTCTTTAAGTTCTCGTCTGGATTCTTCACCGGGTTTTGGGGCATACAAAACACCTGCAATAAGACCGCCTACAACACCTGTAAGCAAACCCATACCGAACATTAATGATTTGTTTTTACTCATTTTTTTACCCTTTCCGTAAATTATATTTTTATTTATTATATTTTGGTAAGTCGCTGCGCATTTATTTTTTATATCTATAAAGTTTTTATAAACGCTTGCTCCCGTTTGTACCCTTTCTGTAGATTTTATTTTTATTTATTATATTTTGGTAAGTCACTGCGCTTTTTGATTTTATATATTTTATTTTATCATATTTTTTTGAAGATTACAAGCTAAACGGTCAATTCAATTGCCAAATCTCGCATTACACTTATTAATCGGTATATTTTAGAAGCTTTTGTAAATTTTATTTTAAATAAAATTAGAAGCAGATAAATTGATACCATTACTACAGTTTTAAAAATTATTTGTTCTTTTTTCTTACGTATAAAACTAAAAGTTTTTTCAAAATTGCTGCTAAAATTTGAGACAAGAGTTCTTGCGTATTGCAAATATGTTTGTGCAAGCGGCTTGAAGGCTTTAACACAACAATTTAAATGACAAACTTTTCTGTCAGTTTTAACAATTAGGTTAATCAATGACAGAGCAATTATTAATTCTGCTATAAAAACTATTGAAATTAGTATATACATTTTACTCTTTTTATACTATTATAGATTTGAGATTAGGGGAATACGTCTAAAGGACTATTTATGATAAACAGAGTGAGATTTTATATTACATTAATAATCGCAAGAATTACATATGTTGCAATTAAATTACTGAGCAGAACTTCAGGTACATCTTTTGTCGGAAAGTTGTCGTTGAAAATTTGTCCGAACTTTTTAAAGTTTTGTTCAAAATATGTCACTAAAGATATAATTACAGTTACTGGAACAAATGGTAAATCCACAACATCGGGACTTATCGCGCATGCTCTGGAAACAGCACATCAAAAAGTTATTCATAACTTAGAAGGTGCTAACATGCTTACAGGAATTGCGAATGTATTTGCTCTGAATGTAAGGCCTTTTAAGCGTTATGATTATGCTGTTTTAGAATCAGATGAGGCTTATCTTACAAAACTATACGATTGTATGAAATCTGATTATCTTGTTGTAACAAATCTGTTCAGAGATCAGTTGGATAGATATGGTGAATTAAATACTACAGCAGGTTTTATTAAAAATGCAATAGATAAAAATCCGGATTTGAAACTTGTTTTAAATGCTGATGATCCGCTTGTTGCAACTTTTGACAGGACAAAATATGCGGTTTACTATGGATTTGAAAATGTTGAATATGATTGCTCATATGAGCATAAATCTAACGCGCCGTCAGAAGTTTTTAACTGTATGTGTAATCATAAATTAGAATATTCAAAACAGTTTTTTGCACAAGAAGGTCATTACTATTGCCCAAATTGCGGGTATAAGCGTCATGAATGTGATTATCCTGCTGATGTGAAAATATATAATGATTATTCTATTTTAACAGTGAAAAATCAAGGAATATCTTTTGAGTTTAAAGTTAATTTGACCGGTCTATATAATGCTTATAATGCTTTAGCGGCGATTGCGCTTGCTTTTGAATTGGGGTTAAATCAGTCAGAAATTCAAAAATCACTTGATTCATATCAATCAATTTTTGGCAGAACAGAAAAACGAATTATAAATGGGAATTCTGTATTAATACAACTTATTAAAAATCCTACCGGTGCTAGTGAGGTGTTAAAAACTGTTGATTTGAATTCAAATATAGTTATTGCAATTAATGATAATTATGCGGACGGAAGGGACATAAGCTGGCTATGGGATAGCGATTTTGAACAGTTAAAAGATGCAAAAAAAATGGTTATCACATCAGGTATTCGTGCAAATGATATGGCTGCACGATTGAAATATGCTGGAATTCCGCAAGAAAAAATTATTATTGAACCGGATATAAAAAAAGCAATAAATATTGCAACAAAAGAAGGAAAAACGACAATATTGCCGTCATATACGGCTTTGCTGTCAATAAAGAAGTAACCGTCATTGCGAATATATAAGAAGAAACCCACCACCGCAAGCGGTTCCCCTCCCTTGAAAAGGGAGGTAAGAAAAAAAGGAGGTAAAAAATGTTATTAGGTGTAAATATAGATCACATAGCGACACTCAGAAACGCAAGAGGCGGTATTGAGCCAAGTGTTATTAAAGCAGCAGAAATTGCAGAAGAAAATGGCGCAACTTCAATTACAACGCATTTAAGAGAGGATAGACGCCATATTAAAGATGAGGATGTTTACACTCTTATAAATATATTAAAAACTCGTTTGAATCTTGAAATGGCAATGGCTGATGATATTCAAGCAATTGCACTTGAAATTAAACCGTATTCAATCTGTCTTGTGCCAGAAAAACGCCAGGAGGTTACAACAGAAGGTGGACTTGATGTTGCCGGACAAGTGGATAAAGTAACTGAATTTATCAAACCGCTTTTGGAGGCAGGAATTATTGTAAGTTTGTTTATTGATCCGGATGAAGAACAGGTTAGAGCATCTGCAAAAACCGGAGCTCAATTTATTGAAATGCATACCGGCACTTATTCTGAATGTTTTGGATACGAGGAAGAAGAACAAGAATTTCAAAAACTTAAAAAATCGGCAGAACTTGCTCAAAGTTTAGGTTTAAAAGTAAACGCAGGTCATGGTTTGAATTACGAAAATGTACACAGAATGCATGAAATTGCAGGATTACATGAACTTAATATAGGTCACAGCATAATATCTAGAGCTGTATTTACAGGGCTGGCTGAAGCTGTTGGTAAAATGAAAAAATTGATAAAATAAGTCGTTAAGACGTTAAGACAATAAGTTCTTTACAAAAAACTATATTGATGAAATTATACTAAGACAGCTTTTTGAAATGAACTTAACGTCCTATAGTCTTAACGACTTAACGACCTAAAAAGGGAGAACTTATGAAAACAGAACAAGAAATAATTGAAGAGATGCAGGCGGTAGTTGAGCAAATGAGGCTTGATGATATTGAGGATAATCCTGATATTGTAGATGAAATGTTTGATTGCGACTGCTGCGGTGAGAATAAATGCCTGGCAGGTTCTATAGAATACGAAGGTTACAGACTTTGTAATGACTGTGTATTACTTGCTGAAACAGGTTTTGCACTTGGACGAATTAAATCAGTAACAGAATTAATTGAAGCAGTAGAAGACAAACATCTCGCAGAGCTTGCAAAGTTTGTGAAAGATGAAGAAAATAGAAATAATAACTAATTCTTTAGAATTAGAAATATTTCTTAATAACTAGTTATTTAGGACTAGTTTTGTGGAATATATATAATATCGGAAGAGAGTCATATATATACCTAAGATACAGGGACGATTGATATCGTCCTTTTTGTTTAAATATCTTCTGGAATATAAAATTCAGCTTTTGATAAAAGCTCGCGTGTATGCTCATAACAGCAGGAGTTTTTACATATAAGCTGGTATTCTCTTACAATATTCAAAACATCATCCACAGACATTTTAATAATTCGTCTTTCGTTTTCTATAATTCTAGCCATAACTTTTCCTTTCAGATATTTATTACGGCAGATTTATACAAAACTTTTGCAATATCCTGTTAAAGGTATAGAAAAATTTGTTCAAATTTTAAATAAAATATAATTTTCGTGTTAATATTATTCAGTGAGGTATAGCGATGTTTGAAAGTATGTTTAGAAAATATTTTACACCTAAAAATATTCTGTTTGTAATTGCAGTAATATTATTTTTGGTATTCATGCATAAAATAGCAGATATTGCGGTAATGTTTTTTGCATCATTTGTTATTGCAAGTTCTTTAAATCCTATTGTTGATAAATTTTCTCATAAGTATAAAAGAACTATTGTATCAGCTGTTGTTTTGATTTTAGCAATTATATTATTGTTAGCATTTATTGTTCCGGTAATTATAATTGCCGGGCATGAAATTGTGAATTTTGCACAATCTTTTCCTCAATATATTGACAATCTTCAAAACATAGCAGGTAATGCTTCTTATATAAAAGCAATTGATATTAGTGAAGTATTATCGTCAGCGGCAGGATTTACATCTAATTTTATAAATGAAACAATTAATCTGGGTATAAATATTGGTTCAGCCTTTGTATATTTAATTGCCTCGTTATTAATAATTTATTATTTTCTTGCTGATAAAGAGCAGGTTAGAAACACTTTTTTAAAACTTGTGCCATCACAAATGCGTAAAAAAGCTGGTGAAATTTGGGACAGTATATCTCATAAAATAGGCGGCTACGTTGTAGCTCAAATAGCAACTATGGCAAGTGTAGGTATAATTGTAACTTTAGGACTTTTACTGATAAAAGTTGATTATGCGCTTTTATTGGGATTAATTTCAATGGTACTTGATATTATTCCTGTAATCGGACCGGCAATTGCTCTTGTTATATGTCTGCTTGTAACGTTTAAGGCTGGGCCTTTAACCTTAATATTGGTTGCAGTTATTTTTATATCGGCTCAGTTAGTGGAAAATAACTTTGTAAGACCGTATGTTTTTGGGAAATTTTTGGATATACATCCGTTATTAATTTATTTCTTTTTGTTTTTGACAGCAAAATATTTAGGGCTTATAGGTGTTGTATTTGCCCCTGCTATAGCCGCAACCTGTGTTGTTTTGACAGAAGAATTGTATATCAAAAATATTTAAAGTCCTAAACGTTTTTTTAGTTTAATAAGAGTAATCATATTGTTCATATATTGCGGACAATAATTATACGGTGTCATTAAAGGTACCATGTTATTAAACTCTTTGGATGCATTTTCTCTGTCATACATATCGTTAACATATGTATGTATAAGCATAGTTACAGAATTTGTGGAGGCATCAATTGAAGAACACAATTCGGTATTTTGTTTTTGTATCGCTTCTTCTTTGTTATTAATTAAAAGAACTTTACAATCAGTGTTTCGCTTTTTAATGAATTTAAATTTAGTAAACGGATTTGTATTATCAACAATAAGTTTGGCGATTAAATCGTTGTCTTCGCAAATATTAGCTTTTTCAATTTCTTGATGTGTAATATGGTAATTGTAAACACCAAAACACAGAGCTATTACCGCAAAAATTCCTATAACAAAACCTGTAAGTTTAATAAATTTTTCCATATAATAATTATATACTATTTTTCATGCTTTTGCAATATTTACATTTATACATACTTTGTAATTTTTTTGTATATTTTTGATAACATTATAGAAAATAACGCAAAAATTTTTTTGTTCATTTTTTATAAATAGCAGAAAAGGATTTATAAATTGCAAAACACATTAATTAAAAATATAATAAGTGAAAATAAAAGTTTTCTACAATCTAAAACGAATCTATGTCTTTATGTTGAAAAGAGATTAAACCAAATATTTTTAGAAGAGTTGAATGCTCAAAATTCGATTTTTATAAAAGTTAAAAATTCTGCAATACATAGAATTGCAATGTTTATATCTGGAACATTAACAAGAGCGTGTTCAGTCGGTATTGCGGGAGAAACAGCAAGCGGCAAATCCACTATTGCATATGATATAATAAATACTATTGAAGCTTTTGCAAATGAGTTTAGAATTAAGAATGCAATAACAAGAATTAATACAGATGATTATTATTATGACAGATCAGATATGGTGAAAAAAGCCGGCAGCTTTGCTGAGTTTGCAAAGCATTATGATTTAGATGTGCCTCAAGCTTTAGAACTTGAGTTGATGAAACGTCATATTGAATCTTTGCTGCAAGGTGATGCAGTATATCTGCCGGAATATGATATGTCCGGAACAGCGATAAGACGTGATAATGTAAAACTTGCACAGCCTGCAAAAATTGTTATTTCAGAAGGTTTGTTTACACTGACAGAAAAAGTTGTTGATGCATTCGATTTTAAAATATATGTAGATGTATCTCATTCTGTTCAGAAAACAAGGTTTTATGCAAGAGCAGCTGAAAGAGATTTAGGCGACTCTGCTGATGAAGTATATAAAAATGCATCAGATAAAGCCAAAACTCATATTCATCCTACAGCAGCGCGAGCGGATATAATTTTGTCAGGAGAAGCCGACAGGGCTGCTTATAGAAGATTTATTAATAAGATGTTAAATCTTGTTGAAGAAATTCATTTTAGTAACAATTAATTTACAATTTGTTAAAAAATAGCAAAAAATGTTATTTACAGGTATTATATACTTGCAGGAGAAAAATATTGCTTAAAATATCGCCGTATAAAGCTTATACGACAAGCTTTACCAGTAGCAAAAAAGAAGATAAAAAATATACAGACCCCTTAATGAAGTGGCCTGCAAGAGGGCTTGCTTATACTAATGAATTGGGTGCGGCGTTAAGTGAAGTTGCTCCAAAATTAGGCGTTTTACTCTGGTTTCCTGCAATGCTTTATTTCGGCGCTGATATTTATGACAAATATAAAAATGAAAAAACTTCGTTTGACCCAAACGCTCAAAGAGGTACCGAACAGGCAATATTCCAGCTTTTAGCAAGTGTAATTTTACCTACAGCAGCAGTAATTTCAGGACAAAAAATTGCATCTATTGCCGGTGCTGCGGGTAAAACCGGGTTGACTCTTCAAACTCAGGAAGAAATTATTAATTTTATTCAGGACTTTTCAAGCAGAAGGCATCTTGGTAAGTATTTGGATAGAAAAAATATATTTGAAGACCATTTTAAAGAATCTTTATCTACAAAGCGCGATAAGTTAATTAGAGAACATAAAGTGAAAAATCCTTTAAAATTTATTTCGGATTATGTATTTAGCAGACGTCATCCGGAATCTCTGGCTTTGTCGCAACAAGAAAAAGTTCTAAAATTTGCAGATGATAATATTAAAACCATGTTTAATATATACACAGATTTAATGAATGGTAAAAAACCTAAAGAATTTTCTGATAAAATGTGGAAAAAGTTTAATAAACTTAAAGACAAATATAAAAAAGATCCAGATTATAAAACAACTTATCTTCGAGATGCCGCAGAGGATTCTATAAGAAAATATCAAAAAGGTTTAATGACAAAAGCAAAAGTTTTAAAAACAATCGGCGGCTTTGTAGCCTTAGGTATTGCGATTAAACCTATTGACCATTTTGTTGAAAAAGTAATTATCAAAAAAGTTGTAGAACCTCAGCTTTCAATAATGTTTAACAATTCAATTCCTCGTAAAGAACTTGATAATTTCAATAAACAAAAATAAGCTTAATTTATTAAAATTTTGACAACAACTTTTTTTACTTTTTGAGGTTTATCAAAAGCGTTCATTTGAGGTCTATGTGCTTCATGCGGATAAATCATTGCAAATTTAAACGGATTTAAAATTAAAGAATCCGGTTTTATTGAAGGGTTTTTAAAAAACATTACATCCCGGCTGCAATCATATTCTTCGTCTATT
Organism: uncultured Candidatus Melainabacteria bacterium; assembly: GCA_949915775.1. Classification (GTDB taxonomy): domain Bacteria; phylum Cyanobacteriota; class Vampirovibrionia; order Gastranaerophilales; family Gastranaerophilaceae; genus Stercorousia. Next base: position 15,488 of record CATLEG010000037.1, read on the forward strand.
TTTAGATTTTCTGTATGTATAAAATCCAGTTCTTCTGTACCGGATAAGAGCATTTGAATATCAATATATTTTTTATGAGCTTCAAATTTACAATTTGAAACAGGTTTTGTTTCATATTCATCTATATTTGCATATGAAGATTCATCAATCTCATAATGTCCTGTATCAGAATTAGATGTCAGACTTTTTAAAAAATCTGACACCTGATTTGGAATTTCTTTATAATTTTTAATATTTTCAATTTTATCTGTAATCATAAATATATGATAACACAAATTATTTGAAAAATGGTGAAGGTTTAATATATTTTATTCTGCAATCGATATTTTCTTCTTTGCAAGCATTTTCTTTTTTTATTGTACCGCAATAATCTGTATTTTCATCTATATAACCGGATTTGCAGGCACTTTCCTGATAAGAAACACTTTTTGTAAGCCAGTATGTTTTGCGTTTGCTGCCATCTATTTTTTCGTAAGAAAGACTTGTTGAAAGATAGAATTTATCATTACCGCCAGCAGCACTTCCATCTGCGGGATAAGCAGGAATTACTTGGCCGGAAAGTGTGATATAAAATGGGAATACATCCACCCATAATTTTGATTCGCCTTTTAGTCCGTCTATGTCTGCGTATACAATATATCCATTTTTGTTTGTATCAATTTCGTTGCCGGCTAAATCCAAAAATATAGCACCGGCAGCCCCGTCTTTTAAAGCTTCAATTTCAACATAAGGTTGGCTCAAGTTATATAATCTCATACCGTTTCGTAAAATTAAATCGGGATTTTTTGTGGAAAAATCGGTATCAGAATCAGAAATTGAGTCGCCTTTGCAATATTCTGAAATTGAATCAGAACTTACGAGAGCTTTTGTATTAACTTTGCCTTCGAAATTAGGACAAAAATCTTTTTTTGGAATGGTACGTCCGTCCGGAACACAAGCACTTTCTTCAGAATCCCAATGGAATCCTTCAGTGCATCCTTCTCCAGTACCGTCAGGATCTGTGCTGCCACCTGTGCTTCCTCCAGTACCATCTGGATCTGTACCATCGCCAGTGCCATCACCGGTACCGTCACCTGTGCTATCTCCGGTGCCGTTGTTACCATCATCGCCGCTTCCTCCAGTGACATCCGGATCTGTACCATTTGGATCTGTACCGTCTGGATCTGTACCATCAGGTTCAGTATCATCATCTTTTACACATTTTTTTAAATTATTATCCCAGTGATAAGAACCATCTTGTTTATAATGTTCAGCGCAAGGGTTGGACTCTGTTGGTTTTTGTATTCCTCCTTCATCAATAGAATCTGAACTATGATTATCATTTTTATCGTTTTCGTTAGGAATTACAGTTTGCATTCCTCCTCCGCCGGGTTGATCAGTTACATTCATATAACAATTTTTGCCGTCACTTCCTGAATAGCCATTTAATTTACATTCAAGGTCAGAGACTTGATCTACATGTTTTTCTATTGCCCATACTGCATTAGAGTATTTTATTTTATTCCAGAAGGATAAATTTTTTGTGTTAAATATGTACGCAGTATAATCGTCATCAGCTGCATCATAATCCAAAAGAAGATCTTTTGTAACATTACGCATTGTTTCATAAGCGGCATAATAATTGTAAGTAATTATATTATCCATCTTTGTTTTTGCAGCTCTAATACTGATTGAAACTACAACCGCGATGATTAACATTACAATTACAACTTCAGCTAATGTGTATCCTTTTCTGTTAATAATCTTTTCCATATATATACTCCTCAATAATAAATATATTATACCCGTATCTATGATAAATATAACATATTGATTAAATAATATTATTCAAATTCAGCTATTGCTCGTTCAAAATCTTCTTTATTGGGAGCTTTACCATGCCAGCCGGCATTGTTTTCCATAAACGAAACGCCTTTACCTTTTACGGTGTTAGCAATAATAGCTGTTGGTTTGTCATTTTGTTTCGCTTTTTCAATTGTTTCATAAATTTCAGGAATATTATGTCCATCAATTTCTATAACATCCCAGTTAAATGCTTTAATTTTGCCGGCCAAATTATCAAGAGTTTTTACATTCTCTGTACATCCGTCAATTTGCAGTCTATTACGGTCAATAATTGCGACAAGGTTTCCTAAATTTTCATGTGCCCCATGCATAAAGGCTTCCCATACACTTCCTTCTTGTAATTCTCCATCACCCATCAAACAGAATACATTTGCAGGATTTTTATCAAGCCTTAAACCCATTGCCATACCGCATGCAATAGATAAACCTTGACCGAGTGAGCCTGTTGCAACATCAATTCCACAGCAAATCGGCAGTGGATGACCTTGAAGTTTTGAACCTAAAATTCTAAAACTCATCAAATCTTCTTTAGGGAAAAAGCCTAATTGAGCTAAAACCGAATACAAAATTGAAGATGCATGACCTTTAGAGAGAACAAATCTGTCGCGGTTTGAAAAATCTTTATCTTTTGTCCATTTGGGACAAGTTTTCATACATTTATGATACAAAACAGTTAAAAGTTCAACGGACGACATTGCCCCGCCAATATGGCCGGATTGCGCGTTATATACCATTTTCAAAATATTTTTTCTGTTTTCTTTACATAAAGCTTCTAATTCTTTAATTTCTGATTCTGTTAACATATTAAACTCCTTTTGGAATAAATTTTTCTTTTAATACTCTTAATACAAATAATGGCAAAGTCGGGAAAATTCTTTTGAATCTTTGCGGTTCTTTTATCGTTCTATAAAGCCATTCCAGTCCTAATTTCTGCCAAATTTCAGGTGCACGTTGAACACATCCTGACCAAACATCAAAGCTTCCGCCAACTCCGATAAACAATGAATTTGGCATGTCTTTTTTTATTTCTTTTATAAAAATTTCTTGTTTAGGTGAGCCTAGTGCACATAAAACTAATCGCGGCTGAATTGCTTTTAGTTCATTCATAACGCGTTCATCATCTTTAAAATAACCATCTTGAACATAAATAATATTTAAATTTTCAAATTCTTTTTTTAAGTTTTCACAAGCAAGTTGTATAATCTCAGGTTTTGCTCCGACTAAAGCTATTGTTTGACCGTTAAGAGCGCATAATTCAATCATTTTATGCGCAAACTGAATTCCTGGGATTCTTTTTACATCATATCCTGCAATTTTTAATCCGATTTGAACCCCGATACCATCGGGAATTACAAGTTCTGCATTATTAACTATTTCAATCATTTCAGGATTTGACATCATTTCAGGATTGATTGTAATTACCTGTCCTGAAATTTTTTGAGCAACTTCAATTGCATTTTCATAATCAAATGTATCTATATTATAACCTAAGAGTTTTACTTTCATAAGATTATTATAAATTTAATCTATTAATTTTGCAAGTTTGAAAAGATAATCTTCTTTAGCTCCGCACTGAAGGCCTTTTGGAATAAAATTCTCTTTATATTTCTCAACGGCATATCTGTCAGTCATACCGGAAATGTAATCTGTAACGATACGTTGAATCTTATTCTCTTCGCAAACTGGCTTTAACATATCGCAATATAGGAAAA